>DATBOH010000131.1:0-16102 GCA_036553915.1 Caulobacteraceae bacterium
TGCCATCGCCGATACGGCCCGTGCGGGCGGCGCTCTGGATCGCCTCGACGGCGGCGGCCACCCGGTCGTCCTCGACCACCACCTCGATCTTGATCTTGGGCAGGAAGTCGACGACGTATTCGGCGCCGCGATAGAGTTCGGTCTGCCCCTTCTGACGGCCGAAGCCCTTGGCCTCGGTCACGGTCATGCCCTGCAGGCCGAGTTCCTGCAGCGCCTCCTTAACCTCATCGAGCTTGAACGGCTTGATGACCGCTTCGATCTTTTTCATTCGCGAGAGGTCCGGAGGGCCGTTGGAGGCGTCGCTAGAGTCCGTGGCGCGCGGCGCATGTCAATGCCAGTCTGGTCGTTCGCGGCAATCGTCCGGGGATAGCGCCTTGCCCTCGGCGCCATCGGCCCCCAAGAATGGGCCGGTGAGCGCCCTCTACCTCATCCGGCATGGACAGCCCTCGAGCGGCTGGGGGTCGGCCGACGCCGATCCGGGCCTCGATCCCGAGGGAGAGGCGCAGGCAGAGGCGGCCAGCCGACGCCTCCTGGAGCTGCCGATCGACGTCCGGCCGATACGGGTCGCGAGCTCGCCCTTGCGCCGGTGCCTGGAGACCGCCGCGCCGCTCGCCGACGCCCTGGGCGTGCGGGTCGAGATCGTGCCCGAGGTTGGCGAAATCCCGACCCCGGCGGCCCTCGGCCACGATCAGCGCGGGCCGTGGCTGCGCACCGCCCTGGCCGGTCGCTGGGACGGCATCGCCGGCGATCTCGACTATGAGGCCTGGCGGCGCACGGTGCTCGCCGCCGTCGAGGCCCGCCCCGGCGCCGCTGTCTTTACCCATTTCGTGGCCATCAACGCCGTCGTCTCGGCCCTGGCTGGGGCGCCGGAGGTGATTGGTTTTCGGCCGGGCTACGCTTCGATCACCAGCCTGGAGTCGGCTGCTGAGGGATTGCGATTGGTCGCCCTCGGCTCTGAAGCCGCGACTCGGGTCTTTTAAGATGGCGAAGCGTCGGCTCGGGCGGAGCATACTGACCGTCGCCGAAATGCGGACCGCCGAGGCCGAGGCGATGGCGTCGGGCATTTCCGCCGCCGCACTGATGCAGCGGGCCGGAAGCGAGGTCGCCAACGCCATCCTCGCGCGCTTGGCGCCTAGGCCAGTGGTCGTCATGGTCGGGGCCGGCAACAATGGCGGCGACGGCTATGTTGCCGCCAAGGCCTTGCGCGAAGCCGGCTGGCCGGTGCGCATCGAAGCGTTGGCGGCGGCCAAAACCGCGGAATCGACCGCCGCGGCCAAGGCCTGGGGCGGCGAGGTCGGGCCGCTTTCAATGCACCCGCATCCGGGCGATTTGATTGTCGACGCCCTTTTCGGAGCCGGCCTCACCCGATCACTGCCGACCGATATCGCCCGTTTGGCGCGCCGCATCGAGGCCGCCGGCGCCGCCGTCGTCGCCGTCGACATTCCAAGTGGGGTGGCAGGCGACACCGGCAAGCCGCTCGGCGATGTCGCTTTTCGCGCCGACTTCACCGTCACTTTCCATCGTCGAAGGCCGGCTCACGTCTTGCAGCCGGGCCGCGGCCTGTGCGGCGAAGTCATCGTCTCTGACATCGGCCTGGGTGACAGCGTTGCGGCGCTGATCGAGAACGAACCCGAGGCCTGGCTGGTCGATTTCCCGTGGCCCAAGACCAGCGACTACAAACAAAAGCGCGGACGCCTGATCGTCGTCAGCGGCGAGGCATGGAGCACCGGCGCGGGACGATTGGCGGCGCGTGGCGGCCTGCGCATCGGGGCCGGCCTGGTGACGGTGCTGTCGCCGGCCGACGCCCTGATGGTCAACGCCAGCCACCTCGAGGCGGTGATGCTGCAGGGCTTCGAAACCGACGGCGAACTCGAATCAGCGGCCTCGAACGCCGAGGCGGCGGTGATCGGGCCGGCCGCCGGCCTCACCGAGGCGACGCTCTCCAACGTCCTGGCCCTGGCCCGCACCGGCGCCGCTCTGGTCGTGGATGCCGACGCCCTCAGTGTTTTTCGCGACGACCCGACCGAGCTTTTTCACGTCCTCGATCGCGATGACGTGCTGACCCCGCACGCCGGCGAATTCGAGCGGATTTTCCCAGGCCTGCTGGCCGGCTCACCGGAACGCATCAGCGCTGCGCGCGAGGCTGCCCGTCGAGCCCAGGCGGTGGTGCTGCTCAAGGGGCCGGACACCGTCATCGCCGCGCCCGACGGCCGGGCGGCGGTCAATCTCAATGGGGCGCCGTGGCTGGCGACGGCCGGATCGGGCGACGTGCTGGCCGGCTTCACCGGAGGCCTGATGGCCCAGGGCATGGCCAGCTACGAGGCCGCCTGCGCGGCGGTGTGGATTCACGCCGCCTGCGCCGAAGACTTCGGACCCGGTTTGATCAGTGAGGATTTGCCCGATCTCGCGCCGGCTGTATTGAATCGTCTGCTCGGGGCGAGTCGCCGGGGGGCGGAACACATGAACGGATCAACCTGACATCCATGCGCGCCACCCTAGCCCTCATCGCCCTCCTCGCCCTCGCCCTGGGGGCCAGCCCGGCCGCCGCCGCTCGCCATCACCATCGTCGGCCAGCGGCGGAGTCGACGTCGACCCATCATCACGCCAAGGCGGTCAGCGGCCGGCGCAGGAAGGCCAGCCATCCAGCGTCGGTAAGCCGGCATCGACGCCACCACGGCCACGCGGTCGTCGCCAGCGCCCACGGCCGCCATCATCGTCACCGGACGAGCCTTGTCCATTCGCGCCACGGCCACGCCGCCACGCAGCGGCGCCGCGCCCGTCATGCCCAGCTTTGTCAGCAGGTGATGATCCACCGCCATTGGGTAAGCCACTGCCGCTGAGGCGGCGGCCCGGTCCGGGGGCCAACCTGAAATGTGCGGCATAGCCGGTATCGTCGGCGGCGCGCGGACCGATGCCGAGGCCACCGTCCGGTCGATGCTTCGCCGGCTGGCGCATCGCGGGCCGGACGACGAAGGCTTGTGGAGCGAAGCCGAGGCCAGCCTCGGACATCGCCGGCTGGCGATCATCGACCTCTCCTCCGCCGGCCGCCAGCCGATGATCTCGCACGACGGCAATCTCGTGCTCACCATGAACGGCGAGATCTACAATTTCGCCGATCTGCGCCGGGATCTCGAGACAAGCGGCTCGATCGCCTGGCGCGGCCATTCCGACACCGAAGTGTTTTTGGAGTGCATGGCTCGCTATGGCGTCGAGGCGGCGGTTAGCAGGGCGCGAGGCATGTTCGCCTTCGCCGTGTGGGATCGGCGCAGCCGCACCGCGCATCTCGGCCGCGACCGGTTCGGCGAAAAGCCGCTCGCCTACGTCGCCGACGCGGCCGGCCTGGCCTTTGCCTCCGAGGTTGACGCCCTGGCCGAGGCGCTCCCGCATCGTCCGGCCCTTAGCGCAGACGCCCTCACGGCCTTCTTCCGTCTCGGCTACATCCCAGCTCCATTGACCATCTTCGAAGGCGTCCAAAAGCTTGAGCCGGGATCGCTGCTGCGCTGGCGGGTCGGGGAAGGGGCGACGACCGCCCCCTATTGGAGCCTGGCCGAGACCATCGCCGCCGGCCGTCTGGACCGCTTCTCCAGCGCCGCGGCCGCCGCCGAAGCCCTGGAGCCGGCGATCGGCGCGGCGGTCCGCCGGCAAAGCGTCTCGGACGTGCCGATTGGCCTGTTCCTATCGGGCGGCCTGGATTCGACCCTCATCGCCGCGCTGATGGCCGGGGGTTCACCGCTCAATACCTTCACGCTTGGCTTCGAAGACCGGCGCTTCGACGAGGCCGCCAACGCCCGAGCGATCGCCGACCATCTGGGCACTCGCCATTGCGAAATGATCGCCACCAACGCCGACGCCTTGGCCGTCGCCCCCGAGCTTGGGAGCCTCTACGACGAGCCGTTCGCCGATCCCTCGCAGATCCCCACCGTGCTGGTTAGCCGTCTCGCGGCCCGTGAGATCAAGGTCTGTCTAAGCGGCGACGGGGGTGACGAGATGTTCGGCGGCTATGTCCGCTATCCGGGCGTCGAGCGGCTGTGGCGAACGCTGCGCTGGCTGCCGGGACGTCGGACCCTCGGCCGGGCGCTGGAGCAGGCCCCGCTGGCGCAGCTCGAACGCCGCCTTGGCTTTTTGGGACCGCTGGCCGAGCGCTATGGGTCGCGGGCCGCCCTGGGGCCGAGCCTGCGCCGGGCCGGCGGCTGGATGCAGGCGCCGACGCGCGCCGCCCTGGTCGAAGCCGCCATGACAATCTGGCCGGCCCCTGGCCCGGAAATCGCCGGTGGGGCCGACCCGGCCGCGTGGCGCCCCTCGCCACCGGCGTTCGACGAGCCGCTGGAAGGGTCTCTGTGGCGCGATGGTGTCGACTATCTGCCCGGTGACATTCTGGCCAAGGTCGATCGCGCGGCCATGTCGGTGGGCCTGGAGACCCGCGCCCCGCTGCTCGATCCGGAGGTGGCGGCGCTGGCATGGCGCCTGCCCATGCGGCTCAAAATCGACGGCCAAACGACCAAGGCCATCGTCCGTACGCTGCTCGCCCGTCGCCTGCCGCTGTCACTGTTCGAAAGGCCAAAAGTTGGCTTCACTCCGCCGTTGCACGCCTGGCTGACCGGGCCATTGCGAAGCTGGGCGCGCGATCTGATCGATCCGGCGCTGTTGCGACGGCAGGGGCATCTCGACCCGGCGATCGTCGGCGAGGCTTGGCGGCGCCTTGACGACGAAGGCGATAGTGGCGCGGCGCCGAGGATCTGGGCGGTGTTGATGTTCCAATCTTGGCTGGCCAGGACGTGACGCGCGCCGTGGCGGCTATCGGAGTCTCAAGGTGAAATTTCTGATCACCGGCAGCGCCGGATTCATCGGCTTCCATCTGGCCCGGCGACTGCTCGCCGAAGGTCACGCGGTGCTCGGGATTGACGGCTTCACGCCCTATTACGACGTCGGTCTCAAACGCGCCCGTCATGCCCGGCTGGCGGATTTCCCCGGCTTTTCCTCAGCCGAGCTGATGCTCGAGAACAGCGCTTCGCTGGCGGCAGCGGCCGAGCCCTTCGCCCCCGAGGTGATCGCCCATCTGGCCGCCCAGGCCGGGGTCCGCTACAGCGTTGAAAATCCGCGCGCCTATATCGACAGCAACCTTGTCGGCGCTTTCAATGTCCTGGAGCTGGCCCGGCGGCTTCAGCCGCGCCACCTGCTGTGGGCCTCGACCAGTTCGATCTATGGCGACAGCACAACGGCGGCGTCGCGCGAGACCGACCGGGCCGTCGAACCGCTATCGCTCTATGCCGCCACCAAGGGCGCTGGCGAGCTGATCTCGCACAGCTATAGTCACCTGTGGCGCCTGCCGACGACGGTGTTTCGATTTTTCACCGTCTACGGGCCATGGGGACGGCCGGACATGGCGCTGTTCCGGTTCGCGGAGGCGATCAGTCGCGATGCGCCCATCGAGGTCTACAACCGCGGCGAGATGGAGCGCGACTTCACCTACATCGACGATCTGGTCGAGGCCGTGCGCCGGCTGATCGATCTGCCGCCCCCCGCTGGAGCGGGAACCTCCGGTGACACTCTCAGCCCGCAGGCCCCATGGCGGGTAGTGAATATTGGTGGCGGCCGGCCGGTCCGGCTGATGGACTTCATCGCCGCCGCCGAGCGCGCATTGGGTCGCAAGGCGCGCCTCAATTTGACTCCGATGCAAGCCGGCGATGTGCGCCGTACTGCCGCCGACCCGGACCTGCTGGAGGCCCTTACCGGCTATCGCCCCACCACCTCGGTTGAAGAAGGAGTGGCCGCCTTCTGCGCTTGGTGGCGTGAATATCGGGATGCAATGCCGGAACCATAGGGTGCAATTTGCGTTGGCGATTGAATTCCCTAACCGAAGCCTGTGACCTTAGGTCTCAGGCCGCTGGCGGGGGCCGTTGGGTTGACACGTCCGGACGCCGGGCGGAAAGGTCACGCGCACTACTTATGGCTTCGACCATGAGCGGGCGATCGGGTTGAAGGTGGGCTTTTGTCGCTTGCACACTTTCGCGACCGGGATGCGGCCATTGGCGCAAGAGGCGAGACCATGACCGCGATTAGCCCACTGGCCTTTCAGTCCGCCGTCGAATGTCCGGCCGATGCTCTCGACGCCAGTTTTGAGACAGAGCTTCTCGCTGGCGCCCACCGGATAGACGACCATCCACTCAAGCGCGCCATCGATTTGCTCGGCGGCATAATCGGTTTGGTGGTCCTATCGCCCTTGCTGCTCCTGGTCGGCCTGCTCCTTTGGGTCGAGATCGGGGCGTGGCCGATCTTCCGGCAGGAACGCACCGGGCTCGGCGGCCGCACCTTCGTCATCTTTAAGTTTCGCACGATGCGCGTCTGCGAGGAGCGGGGAGCCGTCGTCCAGGCGATCCGTCACGACACGCGTGTCACGCCGATTGGCGGATTTCTGCGGCGCACCAGCATCGACGAACTGCCACAACTTTGGAACGTCCTGCGCGGCGAGATGTCTCTGGTCGGCCCCAGACCGCATGCGGTCGCCCACGATGTCCACTACGGCGCCCTCTTGGAGAATTATCACGCCCGTTTCCTGACCAAGCCGGGGATTACAGGCCTGGCTCAAGTGGCCGGTTTCCGCGGCCGCACGCCGCAACCGGGCGATATGGCCGCGCGGGTGGAAAAGGACCTGGAATACATCCGCCGCTGGTCGGTGGGGCTGGATCTTATGATCCTGATGCGGACGCCGCTGGTCCTGGCCTTCCACCCGATGGCCTATTGAACTGAAACCAGGGCCCTGGCCCTCGCGAACACCGCTTCGAACATCGCCGGCGTCAATCGGCCGGTATTGGTGTTAAGCCGCGAGCAATGATAGCTGGCGATGAGGCGATAGGGGCCGATCGCGCCCTCGCGGCCATGGCCCGGACCGATAGTGTCGCGTGCGCCGAGGGCTCTGACGACATTGCGCCTGGCCACGTCGCCGAGCGTGAGAATCACCTTCAGGCGGGGCAGGGCGGCGATCCGGGCGGCCAGGAATGGCCGGCAGGTCGCTTCTTCCTCTGCCGTCGGACGATTGTCGGGCGGGGCGCAGCGTACGGCGTTGGTGATCAGGCAGTCGACGAGGCGCAGCCCATCGCTGGCCTCGGCCCCATAGGCCCCGCGCGCGAAGCCGGCGCCAACAAGCGTCCGATAAAGCAGCACGCCGGCATGATCGCCGGTGAACGGCCGGCCGGTGCGGTTGGCGCCCATGCGCCCAGGGGCGAGACCGACCACGAGCAGACGCGCCTGTGGGTCGCCGAAAGAGGCCACCGCTCCATTGAAGCCGTCGGGCAGCGAAACCCGATTGGCCTGTCGATAGGCGACGAGGCGGGGACAGAAGGGGCAATCGGGGTTCGGCTCGGCCGGCGGTGGCGACGTGGCGGCCGGATCGGCATAGGGAACCATGCCTGATGCCTCCCGCGACTCGCACCTTGGCGCAAGATCATCTCGACGCGGCGGTCGTCATCGCCTTGGGCTCGAGCCTCGCCGGGACTTTCCCCACGTCGGAGGCGCTGTTGGAGGCGGCGGTTGAACGGCTCTCACGAGCGCTGCGGCTGATCGTCCGCTCGCGCTGGTGGCGTTCGGCGGCGTGGCCCGACTCGGCCCAGCCGGCATTCATCAATGGCGTTTTGCTCGCCGCCCAACCCGCAGGCGATCCGGCCGCGCTGATGAGACGCCTCGCCGATCTCGAGTGGGCGTTCGGGCGCCGCGGCGGCGAGCCCAATGCGCCGCGCACCCTCGATCTTGACCTGATCGCCTATGGCCGCGAGGTCGCCGCCGGCCCCGCTCTCATCCTTCCCCATCCCCGGGCGCATCAGCGATTTTTCGTGATGGGCCCGCTCGCGGAAGCGGCTCCAGGCTGGATGCATCCGAGCCTTGGCCGAACCGCCGCCGAGCTGGCGCCAGAGGCGATGATCGGGGCCGACGCCCATCCCCTCGGTCATGCGGCGTTGCACAATGACGGCCGAAACGTTATCTAGGTCGGCTGATCCCCTTACATTTCCGTGAGACCAAATGGCCCGCGTCACCGTCGAAGATTGCGTCACCCGCGTTCCCAATCGCTTCAATCTGATCCTGCTGGCGTCCAATCGCGCCCGCGCCATCGCCGCCGGCGGTGCGCTGATGGTCGATCGCGACAATGATAAGAATCCGGTCGTGGCGCTGCGCGAGATCGCCGACGACGTCGTCGATCCCGACGAAATTCGCGAAACGGTGATCACCAGCCTGCAGCGGGTCGACGAGCACTCCGAGGCCGAGGAAGAGGCCGAAACCCTGGCGCTGTTGGCCGATCCAACCCATTCGCGGATGAGCGAACAGGAATTGGTGCGGGCGTTGCAAAGCGATCGCGATGGCGGTCAGGAGGAGCGCTACTGAGTCTCGAGCACTCAGAGACTCTTCCACCCCAGGCGGCTCCGCCCGCCCCCGTCGATGCGCCTCCGTTACGGCCCGCCAAGGCCGAGGCGCGTAGATTCCTTCGCCAATATGAGCTGATCGACCGGGTTCGGGCTTATGACCCGAGCGCCGACGAGGCTCTGCTCAACCGGGCCTATGTCTACGCGATGCGCATGCACGGCTCGCAAACCCGGGCCTCGGGCGATCCCTATTTCGCTCATCCGATCGAAGTCGCCGGCATTCTCACCGACTATAAGCTCGACACCGCGACCATCGTTACGGCCTTGCTGCACGATGTCATCGAAGACACCGAGGCCAAGCGGGCCGACATCGACCGGCTATTCAGCCCGGAGATCGGCGAACTGGTGGAGGGCGTCACCAAGCTCTCGCAACTGGAAGCGACCGCGGATCATAAGCGTCAGGCCGAGAACCTGCGCAAATTCATACTCGCCGTTTCCAAGGATGTGCGCGTGCTGTTGGTCAAGTTGGCCGACCGCCTGCACAACATGCGCACTCTGCATTTCATCTCCAGCGCCGCAAAGCGCGAGCGCATCGCCCGCGAGACGCTCGACATCTATGCGCCGCTGGCCCGCTCGATTGGTTGCCATCGCATTTGCTCGGAGCTGGAGGAGCTGGCCTTCACGCACCTCAACCCGGTGGCTCGCGACGCCATCATCCGGCGCCTCGACGCTCTGCGCGCCCGGCAGGGCCGATCGGTGGCGCTGGTCAGCGAGGAGGTGGTCGAAAAGCTGAGCGCGGCCGGGATCGCCGCCCGGGTCATCGGCAGAGAAAAGAACGCCTTTTCGATCTGGCGCAAGCTACAGCGCAAATCGCTCGGCTTCGCCCAGTTGTCTGACATCTACGCCTTCCGCGTGATCGTCGACACGGAGGACGACTGCTACCGCGCCCTTGGCGTCATTCATCGGGCCTGGTCGATGGTGCCCGATCGGTTCAAGGATTTCATCTCGACGCCCAAGCGCAACAACTATCGCTCGCTGCACACCACCGTGGTCGGGCCGCGCGCCGCCCGCATTGAACTGCAAATCCGCACCGAGGCGATGGATCTGGTGGCCGAGCGCGGCGTGGCCGCCCACTGGCGCTACAAAAACGAGACCTATGGTTTCGATCCCGACGCCGCCGCCGAGGCCGGCGGGGCCGATCCCCTCGAAAACCTGCGCCAGCTTGTCCAGGTGCTCGACCAGGGCGGCGACGCCGAGGACCTGCTTGAACACGCCCGCATGGAAATGTTCCTCGACCAGGTGTTCGTGTTCACCCCCAAGGGCAAGCTGATCACTTTGCCGGCCGGCGCCATGCCGCTCGATTTCGCCTACGCCGTGCATAGCGACGTCGGCGACAGCTGCATCGGGGTGAAGGTCAACGGCGAGCTGCGACCGTTGCGCATCGGCCTTCAGAACGGCGATGTGGTCGAGGTGATTCGGGGCCCCAAGACCGCGCCGCCGCCCGACTGGCGTAGCCTGACCGTCAGCGGCCGGGCCCGCTCTGCCATTCGACGGTTGATCCGCCAGACCGAAAAGGAAGAATTTCAGCGTCTCGGCCGTAGCACCCTCGAGCAGACTTTCGCGAGGGCCGGCAAGAACCTCGCTGAGGTGACTCTGCGACCGGCGCTCGAACGCTTCGCGGCCGCTCATGAAGCCGAACTCCTGGACGCCGTCGGTCGTGGCCGGATCACGCCCAATCAGGTCCTGGAAACCGTCTTCCCCGGCCTCAAGGAAACCGAACGCGAGGCGGCGGCGGCGCGCCGGCGCATCGAGGATGGCGAGGGGGTAAACTTCTTCGTGCGCGGCGGCGGTTTGCCGGCCAACGCTATCCTGCACTTCATGCCGTGCTGCGATCCGATGCCGGGCGATCGCATCGTCGGCATCCTCGAAGCCGAGAATGGCGTCGCCGTGCACACCATCGACTGCCCGGTCCTGGCCAGTTTCGAGGACCGCGAGGAACTGTGGCGCGACCTGCAATGGACCGCCGAGGCGGAGCGCAACACCCTCTCCGACGCTCGCCTTAAGGCGACGGTGCGCGACGCGCCCGGTGTCCTTGGCCAGATCTGCACCATCATCGGCGAGGCGGGCGGCAACATCATCGGAATCAATTTGCGGCATCGACACTCCAACTTCTTCGACGCCGACTTCGCGGTCGAGGTGAAGGACGCGCGCCACCTCACCCACATCGCCGCCGCGCTCCGGGCTTGTCCAAGCGTCGAAACCGTCGAGCGCGCCCAAGGCTGAGGCTCTCGTGAGCCCGGGTTTCCCGCCAGCCAGGGCTGGGCTATCTACCGCCGCTATGAACAGCGCCGACGTCCTCGCCGAATTTCGCGCCGCCGGAGCCCTGCGCGAGGGCCATTTCATTTTGTCGTCGGGGCTGCATTCGGGCGTCTTCTTGCAGAAGAACCTGGTGTTCATGGACCCTCGGCGATGCGAGCGGCTGTGTCGGGCCCTGGCCGAGGCCATTCGCGCCACTGTCGGCGAAGTCGATGTCTGCGTCTCGCCGGCCGTCGGCGGAATCATTCCGGGCTATGAGACCGCGCGTCACCTCGGCGTCGCGTCGCTCTATGTCGAGCGCGAGGGCGGCGCATTGACCTTCCGGCGCGGCTTTCACCTCAAACCGGGGGCCAGGGTGGCGATGGTCGAGGACGTCGTCTCCACCGGCCTGTCGTCGCGCGAATGCGTGGCGGCGATCCGAGCCGCCGGCGGCGAAGTGCTCTGCGCCGCCTGCATCGTCGATCGGTCCGGGGGCCGGGCCGACGTCGGCGCGCCGATGGTCGCTCTGGCGCAGATCGACATTCCCGCCTACGCCCCAGACGCCCTGCCGGCCGACCTCGCCGCCCTACCGGCCGAAGAGCCGGGCAGCCGGCGTCTGGCTTCATGAGCCTTCGGCTTCGCCTTGGGGTCAACATCGACCACGTGGCGACCATCCGCAACGCCCGCGGCGAGGCCTATCCCGACCCCGTCCGGGCCGCCGAGCTGGCGATGGTCGCCGGCGCCGACGGCATCACCGCTCATCTGCGCGAGGATCGCCGGCACATATCCGACGCCGATATAGACGCCCTGGCGGCTCTGTGCCGGCGGCGCGGCCGCCCGCTCAATCTGGAAATGGCGGCCACTGAGGAGATGATCGGCATCGCCGTGGCGCATCGCCCGAATGCTGTTTGCCTGGTGCCGGAGCGCCGCGAGGAGGTGACTACAGAGGGCGGTCTCGATGTCGCGGCCAGGGCGGGTCCGATCGCCGCCGCTGTCGTCCGGTTGAAGGCGGCAGGCGCGCGCGTTTCGCTGTTCGTCGAGCCCGACCCGGCGCAGATCGAAGCCGCTGTCGGAGCCGGGGCGGATGTGGTTGAGTTGCATACCGGCGCCTGGTGCCGGGGGGTGCGCGAACGGTTCAATGACGCCGATCGGCGCCTGGAAAGTTTGCGGCGGGGCGCGCGGCTAGCCCATAGCCTCGGCCTGGAGGTCCATGCCGGCCATGGCATCGACTATGAGACCGTTGGTCCAGTCGCCGCCATCGCCGAGATCGTCGAACTCAATATCGGCCATTTTCTGATCGGCGAGGCGATCTTCGCCGGCCTCGAACCGGCCATCCAGCGGATGCGCGCGCTGATGGACAAGGCCCGACGGGGCGTCCCGGTCGAGGCGCGGCCTTGATCGTCGGCGTCGGCTCGGATCTCACCGACATCCGGCGTATCGAGCGCAGCCTCGAACGCTTCGGCGAGCGCTTCGTCGCCCGCCTGTTCACCGACATCGAGCGCCGTCGGGCAGAGCGCCGCGCCGGTCCGGCCAATACCTTCGCCAAGCGCTTTGCGGCCAAGGAAGCCTGCGCAAAGGCGCTTGGCACCGGCATGCGCCGCGGGGTGTTCTGGAAGGATATGGGCGTGGTCAACGCCCCGTCCGGTCAGCCGACCCTGGCTCTCACAGGCGGGGCGGCGGCGCGTCTGGCCCAGATCGTTCCGGCCGGGCACGTCGGCGTCATCCATCTGAGTCTCACCGACGAGCCGCCGTACGCGCAGGCCTTCGTAGTCATCGAGGCGGTGAAGGCATGACCAAGGATTAACCGCCGCCCGGCTTGCCGCCGCCGCCGCCAAAGTCTAGCACCCCCGCTCAACGCCGATGCCGACCAAGAGAGCCATGCCCAAAGCCAAAGCCGCCAAATCCGGCAACGAGACGTTCGAGATCGTCAAGACGATCTTCTGGGCCCTGGTGATCGCCCTGATCATCCGCACGCTGCTGTTTCAGCCCTACACCATTCCCTCCGCCTCGGAGGAGCCGAACCTCTATCAGGGCGACTACATCGTGGTCAGCAAGTGGTCATATGGCTACAGCAGACATTCAATCCTGTTCAGCCCGCCGCTGTTCAAAGGGCGGGTAATGTTCACCCCGCCCAAGCGCGGCGATGTCATTGTCTTCAAGCTGCCGCGCGATGGCCATACCGACTACATCAAGCGCCTGGTCGGACTTCCGGGCGACAGCGTGCAGGTGATCAACCGGATCATCTACGTCAACGGCAAGCCGATGCCGCAAAAGCCGGCCGGGGTCGTGACCACCAACGACCATCACTTCGCTGAGACCGTGCAGTTGATGCGGGAGACCAATCCGGAAGGCCGCTCGTATCTGATCCAGGCGCATCGCGACCCGGAACCGCAAGACAACACCGCCCTCTATCATGTGCCGCCGCACTGCTACTTCATGATGGGCGACAATCGCGAGAACTCCGATGACAGCCGCTTCGACCCCGGCATTGCGGCCGACGATCCGAAGCTCGGAGGCTGCGGCTGGGACAGTCAGACCGACGGCAAGGTCGGCGACAGCGCTGGGGTCGGCTTCGTGCCCGAGGACAATCTGGTCGGTCGGGCCCGCATCGTCATTCTGTCGTGGCAGGAAAGCGCGTCGTTTTTCAAGCCGTGGACCTGGATCGATCTGCGCTGGAACCGTTTCCTGCGCTGGATCCATTGAGGTGGCCGACCGGCGGGCGCTCGCCATGGCCCGCCTGGAAGCGCGGCTGGGCCATGTGTTCGCTGATCGCGACCTGATTGAGCGAGCGCTCACGCACGCCAGCGCGCGCACGCGCACCCGGGCCGATAATGAGAGTCTGGAATTTCTCGGCGACCGGGTGCTCGGACTGGTGATCGCCGACGCCGTCGCCAAGGCCCATCCAGACGCCAGCGCCGGCGAACTGACGCGTCGGTTGCATGGGGTCACCAACGGGCGCGCCTGCGCTCGCATCGCCAGGACGCTCGATATCGGCGAAGCCCTGCGCTTGCCCGGCGGCGAAACCCGGCGCGGCGCTCGCCTCTCCGATACCATTCTGGGCGACGCCTGTGAGGCGGTGATCGCCGCCCTGTTCCGGGAGCTCGGCTATGCGCGGGCGGCGAGGCTGATCGAAGCCCTATGGGCCCCGCTGCTTGGCGAGCCTCTCGATCGTGAGGGCCTCGATCCCAAGACCGCGTTGCAGGAATGGGCCGCTGCACATGGGTTCGGCGCGCCTGTCTATGAGGTCGTCGAGAGGCATGGGCCAGCTCACGCCCCGACCTTCAAGGTCAGTGTGCAGCTTGGGGATCTGCCGGTGCAGTTGGCGACCGCCGGGGCGGTCCGCGAGGCGGAAAAGGCGGTCGCATTGGCGCTGCTGCGCCACCTCCGGGAAGGATCATGACCCGGGCCGGCTTCGTCGCCGTGGTCGGCGCCCCGAATGCGGGCAAGTCGACTCTGGTCAACGCCCTGGTCGGAACCAAGGTCACCATCGTTTCGCGCAAGGTCCAGACGACACGGTTCCCGGTCCGCGGCGTCGCTCTGCTGGGCGATGTCCAGATGGTGCTGGTCGACACGCCTGGGATCTTCGCGCCGCGCCGCCGTCTGGACCGCGCCATGGTCCGCTCGGCCTGGAAGGGGATCCAGGATGCCGATGCGACGGTGCATGTGGTCGATGTCGAGGCCGAGGAGCGGGCGGCGCGCGGTCTGGCGAGAGCCGCCGACCGCCTGGCGGTGCGCGATGCGCGGGCGATCAGCGACGGGCTGAGGGCGATGGGCGCCCAGGCCATCCTGGCGCTCAACAAGATCGACCGGCTGAAGCGCGAACGCCTGCTGGCGCTGGCGGAAGCCCTGTTTGACGAGGCCCTGCACACTGAGGTGTTCATGATCTCCGCCAGTGGCGGAGCCGGCGTCGCCGACCTCAAAGGCGCGCTGGCCCGGCGCATGCCAGAGGGACCCTGGCTCTATCCGCCGGACCAGAGCGCCGACCTGCCGACGCGGCTGCTGGCCGCGGAGATCACCCGTGAGAAACTATACCAGCGTGTCCACGAGGAACTGCCTTACAGCGCCGCCGTCGAGACCACCGCCTTTACCGACCAGGCGGACGGTTCGGCGCGGATCGAGCAGACCATCCTTGTCGAACGCGACGGTCAGCGCGGCATCATCATCGGCCACGCCGGCCAGACCCTCAAATGGATCGGACAGGCGGCGCGTGAGGAACTCGTCGCGCTGCTCGATCGGCCCGTGCATCTGATGTTGCAGGTCAAGGTGCGACCCGGCTGGTCCGAGGATCGCCGCCTGTTCGGCGATGTCGGCCTCGATTTCGACGTCTGAGACATGGAGTTCGAGGAGCCGGCCTTCGTTCTTTCAGCCCGATCGCACGGCGAGACCGGGGCCATCGTCGAAGTGCTCACGGCGGAGCGCGGGAAGTGGGCCGCCCACATCGCCGGCGGTGCATCACGGCGAATGAGCTCGTACTTGCAGGCCGGCGCCCGCGTCAGCTTCGCCTATCGCGCCCGCGTTTCCGATCAGCTGGGCTCGGCGCGCATAGAACCGACGGGGGAGGGACCTTCGGCTCTGTTCGACGACCCCGCCGCGCTGGCCGGCCTCAGCTCCGCCGCGGCGGTGATCGCCGCCGCCCTGCCCGAGCGCGAGCCGCATCCGGGCGTCTTTCTGGCCTTGGAGACGCTGGCGGCCGCGCTCGCTGACGCGGCCGTGTGGCCGGCGGTGATGGTGCGTTTCGAAGCCGGTCTGCTGGCCGATCTCGGTTTTGGCCTGGATCTTTCGACCTGCGCGGTCACGGGGGAGACCGACGACCTGGTCTGGGTGAGCCCACGCACCGGCCGGGCGGTGAGCGCCGCCGCCGGCGAACCCTATCGCGAGCGTTTGCTGGCCCTGCCGCTCTTTCTACTGTCCGCACAAGGGCGTGTCGCGCCAGGCGACATCGCCGCCGGCTTGGCGCTCACCGGACATTTCCTCGAGATGAGCGTGTTCAATCCGCTCAATCGGCCGCTGCCTGCGGCGCGCCAGCGGATGATCGACAGCCTGGCTGAGCGCGGATTGTCGTGACGTGTTTGGCGCCGCCAAACCGGTCGCGGGCTTTGGCGCCGAGCAAATAACGATCAGATTTGCGTGAAGCATAGGCCAAGTCATTGTAAGCTTTGCTTAGCCTCACTCGGGGCGCTGGACATCGGCGCCTGACTCGGCCCAAACGGCGACATGGACACCCCCCTGGCGCCGCCCCCAGATGGCGGGCGTATCATCGAGGAGCCGCTCAGCGAAGCTCTGTCGCGCCGTTACCTGGCCTATGCGCTGTCGACAATTACCCAGCGGGCGTTGCCGGACGTACGCGACGGGCTAAAGCCGGTTCACCGGCGGCTCCTCTACGCCATGCGGCTGCTTCGCCTCGATCCCGAAACCTCGGCCAAGAAATCGGCCCGTGTCGTCGGCGATGTCATTGG
>DATBOH010000049.1:0-2054 GCA_036553915.1 Caulobacteraceae bacterium
GATCGTGCCCAATTCCGACTTCGTCACCAAGGCCGTGCGCAATCGCACGCTTGGTCAGTCGCGCGGCCGCGTCCAGCTGCAGGTGGCGATCGCCAATCCCGGCGAGGTGCGGCGGGCCTGCGACCTGATCGCCAAGGCGGCCGCCAGCGACGCCGAGGTCCTGGATAAGCCGCGTCCCTCCGTGTTCGTGGATTCCATCGCCGCCGGGGCGATCAATCTTAATTGCTATCTCTATGTCGCCGACCCCGGCGAGGCCTATGAGATTCGCAGCCGCCTGTATCTGGCGGCGATCGAAGCACTGTGCGAAGCCCATATCGGTCTGGCCGCGAAGTAGGCGAGCCGGGAGCTTGGCGCCCTTACACGGAACAGTTTGCTCTAGCGGCGGTTTTAAGTTCCGATCCGGGTCATGAGTCTGTGGACCACAGCCGGCCCGGCCGTCGCCGCCGCCTTCGTCGCTTCCACCGTCGAGGTGGTCGAGGCGTTCACCATCCTGCTGGCTGTCTCGACCATCAGGGGCTGGCGCCCGCCGCTGATCGGCGGCGGGGCGGCGCTGCTGGTGCTGGCCGTCGTCGTGGCGGCGCTGGGGCCGCTTCTAAGCCTCGTTCCATTGCACGCGTTGCAGCTGGCCATCGGGGTGCTGCTGTTGCTGTTCGGGCTCGGTTGGTTGCGCAAGGCGGTGCTGCGCGCCGCTGGCGTCATTCCCCTGCATGACGAGGTCGCGATCTTCGAGCGGGAACGGCTCGGACTCGGCGACGCCGCCGGCGGCCTCGCGGCCTTGGCGGCCTTCAAGGCGGTGCTCCTGGAGGGGCTCGAAGTGGTTTTCATCGTCCTGGCGGTCGGCGCCGGAGGCGGGGCGCTCACCCTTTGGAGCGCCGCCATCGGCGCGCTTGGCGCCTGCCTTGCGGTGGTCGCCGTCGGCCTGGCAGTGCGCCGCCCCCTTTCCCGCGTGCCCGAGAATAGCCTGAAGTTCGCGGTTGGCGTGATGCTGTCGGCGTTCGGGGTGTTCTGGACCGGCGAGGGACTGGGCGTCTCCTGGCCAGGCGACGATCTCGCCTTGCCGGCCTTCGCGGCCTTGTTTCTTGTCGCTGGCCTCGCCCTCACCCCCATGGCGCGGCGGCGGGCGGCATGAAGCTCATCGGCGAGGTGCTGGCCGAGTTGTTCGGCATGTTCGTCTCCGACTGGCCGTTGACCGTCCTGGTCCTGGCCCTGGTCGTCGCCGCGATCTTGGTTCTGAAGCTGGCGGCGGTTTCAGCGCTGCTGGTCGGCGCGGGGCTGTTGCTGGGCGCGGTGGCGATCCTCGCCTTCGCGGTGCTGTCGACCGACAGGACCTAAGCGAGACCGGTGCGGTTCGGCTGAACGCCGCGACGCTCCGGCAACCCTATCGGGCTGGCGAACGTTGGCCCGGGGCGGAGGCGCCTGACCATGACCCGATCACGTTCCAAGGACGACCGTCATTTCACGCATGGGGCCGGAGGCTCGATGGCCGACGCGGCGAGCGAGGTGTCGCCGCGACATGCGGATCATCACCCCAACTCTCCGCATGCCCGACGAGCCAAACCACTGAAGCCTGGCGAAACCCCCGATCAGCTCGCCGACAAGGAAGCCGCCAGCGAAGATCGCGAAGAGGCGCTTCTTGACGAAGGAGTCGAGGAGAGCTTTCCGGCCAGCGATCCGGTCAGCGCGCACCACATCACCTGAGCGACCCGCGCCGTCCGGCGCCCTGTCTTGAACGGGCTAGGCCTCTTCGCCGCGGCTCAGAGTGCTGGCGGCGACGCCGCCGGTGACGATCTTGACGCCCAGGAACGTCATCCCCCCGCCGGCGAAACTGATGTCGGCTACCGGAATGTTGGGGTCGCGCTTCAGGTCGGCGACGTCGCTGCGGGTCAATTGCAAGGTCATGTCGGCGCGGTCCACGCCCTCGATCTCGGCGGCTTCAATTTCGCCGCGCAGGCGAATGGCGACGGAAGACCTGCGGTGAGCGTTCATGCGGGTCGCGGTCCCAGGGTCTCGAGCCACGCGTCTTCCCGGCGCCAGACATGCACTTCGGCGCAGCG
>DATBOH010000137.1:0-6059 GCA_036553915.1 Caulobacteraceae bacterium
TGGTCGAGTCTCCTGGATGCGGATGCATCTGATGTCCGCATTGTGTCAGAACTATCCGGCTTGTCGATACTTTGTCCTGATTTGGGCGACCCGTAGAGCGACGCCTTCGGCTAGATTTGCGCTTTCCGCCCAATTTCCTTAGACAAATTCGAGTCCTGCCCGGGGAGCCATCCGCCGCAGTGGCCTGACCCTTAGCCAAGGCGATCCATGACTGACCAGGCGATCATTTATCACAATCCAAATTGCGGAACGTCGCGCAAGGCGCTGGCGACGCTGACCGCGGCAGGCCATCGGCCGCGCGTGGTCGAATACCTCAAGGTCGGGTGGACGCGCCCGCAACTCGAGGGCCTGCTCAAGGCCATGGGCGCCGGCCCCCGCGATATCCTGCGCCTGCGCGGCACGAACGCCGAGGTGCTTGGGCTTATGCGGCCCGAAGCCTCCGAGGCGGAGGTTCTCGCCGCCATGGTCCGCGACCCTGCCCTGGTCGAGCGGCCAATCGTGGTCACGCCGAAAGGAACGGTCCTGGCGCGGCCGATCGAAAAGCTCGACCCCTATCTCTGAAGTCCTAGGCTGGCTCCGGCGCCTTCACCTGGCCCGTCACAACCCCCTCGGCCTTGCGCCCCTCGGCGGTCATCGGATCGTGGGCCACATCGTCGGCCTTGAAAGCGCGCATCCAGCTGGCGAACTCCAGGCAGACGCCGTCGGGGTCAAAGAAATATACCGACCGAACGAAGACCTTATCGGTCACCTCACGGCTCACCTGATAGCGGGAATCGTCATGATTGAGCACCGGCGAGAGGGCCACGCCGGCCGCGCGCAGCTTCTCGCAATAGGCGTCGAACTTTTCCGGCGGCACGTCGAAGGCGATATGGTTCATCGACCCATGGGCGCTCAGCATTGAGCCGGCTCCAGGCAGATTGGCGGCGCTGGCGACGCCCGGCTGAGCCACGGGCGCGTCCGGAAACCAGAAAAACGCCAGGCAGTCGCCATTGCCGATGTCGAAAAAGAAGTGCTGGCCGGCCCCTTCGGGCAGGTCGATGGTCTTGACCAGGGGCATGCCGAGGATATCGCGATAGAAACGCACGGTGCGCTCCATGTCCTTGCACACCAGGGCCAGGTGATTGACGCCACGCAGTTCAAAGAGGGGATTGCTCGGACGGGTCATGGCGGGCCTTGGCTTTGAGGGAAGCGGATTGAAGCGCCGGCGGCTGGCTGGGTCAATCGCCGCCCTCGCCTGCCTGGCCGGTCCGCTGGCCCTGGCAAGCCCGGCGGCTGGGGCCCCTAGCCTGCATGTCGAATGCCTCGGCGCGCCAACCGCCGCCCCGACCGTGATCCTCGAATCCGGCGCCTTCGGCACGGCCGACGACTGGGCCGCCGCCCTCCCCGACCTGGCCATCGGCGGCCGGGTCTGCGCCTACGACCGCTCCGGCGTCGGCCGGTCACCGAAAGGCGAAGACGGCAAGGACGTCATCGCCATCGCCACCGAACTCAAGCGTCTGCTGGACGATCTCGGCGAAGACAAGCCGGTGATCCTGGTCGGCCATTCCAACGGCGCGCTCTATGTCGAGGCCTTCGCCGCCTTGTGGCCAGGACGGGTCGCCGGCCTCGCCTACGTCAACGGAGTGAACAGCACTGCGCTGGCCGATCCGCGGCTGGTCGCCGACCTTGGGCGTGAGCGCCAACTGGCCGAATGGGCGGCGGACGCAGGCGCAATCGGCATCGCCGCCCTGGCCGCGCCATCGGTGGTGAAGGCTGAGCGTCTGCCGCCCGAGGCCGCCCGCCGCAAGGCCCATGCTCTCAGCCAACCGTGGCGCCTGCGCATCGCCCGCGACGAAGACCGCGGCATCGTTCCAGGGCTTGCCACGGTCGCCGGTCTTGGCGGCTCGCCGCCATCGATCCCGACCGCGGCCCTGATTTCCAGCCTGGGTCGCACGCCCGAATTAGCCGCCGCCTGGGCCGCCGCCGAAGCTATTCCGGCCGAGCGGGCCAGATGTGGCTGGGTGTTGCGCGCGATCGGGGCGACGCACGTCTCGCCGCTGTCACGCGATCGCGCCTGGCTGGTCGCGGCCGTCGACTGGCTCCGCAGCCTGCCGCCCAGCTCACCATGCGCCGACATTGGGCATTGACGCCCACGGCTCGGCCGGAGTTAGCGCCTCGCCCTTCTGCAGCAATTCAATCGAGATGCCATCCGGCGAGCGCACAAACGCCATATGGCCGTCGCGCGGTGGCCGGTTGATCGTCACCCCCCCATCCGCCAGTCGCCGGCACACGGCATAGATATCGTCGACCTGATAGGCCAAGTGGCCGAAATTTCGGCCGCCCGAATAGTTTTCCTGGTCCCAATTGTGGGTCAGCTCGACCATGGGGGCGCGGCTCGCCATGGCGGCTTCGACATCGTCGGGCGCGGCCAGGAACACCAAGGTGAACCGGCCCCCCGGATTGTCGATGCGCGACACCTCGGCGAGCCCGAGCTTGGCGCAATAGAAATCCAGCGCCGCGTGGAGGTCGGCGACCCGGACCATGGTGTGCAGATAGCGCATCAATCCACTCCTTGCAGCAGACGCGGCGTCTCGGCGGCCCGCGTCTGGCGCCGCCACAGGGCGGCATATTCGCCGCGGCGCTCCAGCAGATCCTGATGGCGGCCGCGCTCGACGATGCGGCCGCGGCGCAGAACCAGGATCTCGTCAGCGTCGACAATGGTCGAAAGCCGATGGGCGATGACCAAGCTGGTGCGCCCGGCTCTGACCTTCTTGAGGGTTTCCTGGATGGCCGCTTCGGTGGCCCCGTCCAGGGCGCTGGTGGCTTCGTCGAGGACCAGCAGGCGCGGCTCGGCCAGCAGGGCGCGAGCAATGCCGACCCGCTGGCGCTCGCCGCCCGAGAGCTTGAGGCCGCGCTCGCCCACGCGCGTCGCCAGACCCTGCGGAAGCGAGCGAATGAAGCCCGCCAGTTCCGCCGCCTCGGCCGCCGCCCAGACCTGGCCGTCGTCGGCGTCCGGGGCCCCGAAGGCGAGATTGGCCGCCAGGCTGTCGTTGAACAGAGCCACGTCCTGCGGCACCAGGGCGGCGGCCCGGCGCAGCGAGGCCAGGCGGACGTCGCGCAGATCGACGCCATCCAGGCGCACCACGCCCCTGGCCGGATCGATCAGCCGCAGCGCCAGGCGCACGATAGTGGTCTTGCCGGCCCCCGATGGTCCGACGAGCGCCGTCGTGGTTCCGGGCGCGATGGTGAAGCTGATGTCATCGAGGCCGACCGAACGGGCGTCGTGGCGAAAGCCCACGTGCTCGAACACCAGGCGCGCGCCCTCGGCCCCGGCCGGCGGCAAGGCCCGCGCGGTTGGCGAATCGACGATGTCGGGGGAAATGGCGAGCAGGTCGAGCATCTGCTCCATGTCGATGAACGATTGGCGGATCTCCCGATAGTTCGTGCCGAGACTGAACAATGGCGAATAGACCTGTTGCAGGATGAGGATGCAGGCAGTCAGGCCCCCCAGGCTCATGCGGTGCTCCAGCACCTGCTGGCCGGCAATCACGGTCACCGTCACCAGGCCGAGGTTGAGCACCAGGCTCTGCACCGCGTTGAGGAGCTGCAGCGAGGTGTTGGCCTTCACGGCGGCGTGTGCATAGCCGCTCATGGCCCGATCGAACTGATCGGCGATCCGCTGTTCAGCGCCGAAAGTCTTGATGGTCTCGAAGTTGATCAGCGCATCCATGGCCAATCCCGCGGCCTCGGAATCGGCTTCATTGAGGATCCGGCGATGCTGAATCCGCCAATCCGAGATCGCGAAGGTGAAGAGCGTGTAGACGACGATGGTGACCACGGCGACGATCGCCAGGCGCCAGTCGAAGCGGCCGGCCAGGACCGACGCCGCCATCGCCAGCTCAAGCGCCGTTGGGCCGAGATTGAAGACGACGCTGCGCAGCAGGAAGTCGGTCGATCGGGCCCCGCGGTCGATGATCCGCGCCAAGGCCCCGCTGCGTTTGTTCTGATGGAATTCGACCGACAACGACAGCGAGTGGGCAAAGGTCTCAAAGGCCGAACGCGCCAGCGCCCTTTGCGACACCGGGGTGAAGATCGCATCCCGGGCATAGGGCGTCGCTCCGGCGATGAAGCGCAGGACCACCCAGCCGAGCGCCAAGGCGACAAAGGCGGTGAACATCGCCTCGCCGGCCCCGCGACCGTGGTTGAGCCGATCGATCGCTTGCTGCAGGAATAGCGGAGCGATCACCCCCGTGGCCTTGCCGGCCAGGACCAACAGCAGCGCCGAAGCCAATCGACGCTTCAGGCCAGCGGCCTTGGAGCGCAGCACCAAACGCAGGAGATCGGCCATGGCGGTGGAGAATCGGAATCGCCCCGGCCCCGCGACTTCGTCCCTGGCCGGGCGGCCTCTCACGGTGCGCTCCTGGTCAACACCGTGGTCTGCACGCCGCCGCCCGGCGTCAGCCAGTCGATGCGCCAACCGCCGTCAGGCGCCGGCGCGGCGGCGAACGGTCCTGTTGTTGGTCTTGCGGCAGGGCCGACGTCGAGACGCGCCTTCGCCTCCCCGACCGCCGAGACAATCGCCAAGGTGTGTGGGCCGTTCGGCAACGGCCGGGCCAGAGACGCGGCGAAACGGCCGCCCGAATCGGCCTGGGCGATGGCCACGGCGACGCCATCCGCCTGAATCGTCAGTCTGGCGTCGGGAGGCGCAAAACCGGAAACCACCGTCGCCCCCTTGCGATCGTAGTCGATGGCGCGAATGGCTAGCCGCCCGGCCCCGCCGTCGATGACCAGCGCCCCTGCCCCAGAGCGCAACATCGCTCCCTGGCCCTGAGGGGTGATGGCGAAATATCCTTCGGCCTGCATCGCCCGGCCATCGATCGGCGCCGACAGGCCAAACAAGCGCAATCCGGGAGCTGGCGGCAAGCCAGCCTTCCAGACCCCGGCCCCGTCACTGGTGGCGAAGATTGCTGCTCCAGTCGGGCTGGCCAGGCGCACCCGCACGCCCGGCGCCGCGAGACCCATCACTTGGACGCCACCTCCTGGGCCGCGGCGGGCGGCGGTCAGTCGCGGCGGTGGCGAATAGCCCGGCTCGGTCTGGGCCGTGTGGTTCGTCGCGGCTGGCGGGCTCGGCTGATGGCAGGCGGCGAGCGCCAGGGCGGCGAGCGCCGCCGCGCGCGGGATTTGCGTTCGGATCACCTTGACCATGTCCGCCGTTAGCATAGGTCGGAAGCGGCGACGGCGCCGTTCCTTCCCACCCTCGGTCTCGTCTAGATAGTGAGATGACCCTGACCGCGCATCGGCCCCTGAGCATCTGCGTCTATTGCGCTTCCTCGGCCGCGGCCCCGCCGGCGATGCTGGAGTCGGCGGCGCGCTTCGGCCGCGCGCTCGCCGACGCTGGCGTGCGCATGGTCTATGGCGGCGGCGGCATCGGTCTGATGGGAGCCTGCGCCAGGGCCGCTCACGAGGCCGGCGGCCAGGTGTTCGGGGTCATCCCCGGATTTCTCACCGAGCATGAGGTCGCCTATGCGGCGGTCGAGACCGTCGTGGTCGCCACCATGCACCAGCGCAAGATGCGGATGTTCGAAGAGTCCGACGCCTTCGCGGTCTTGCCTGGGGCCATCGGCACCCTGGAGGAAGCCATAGAATTATTGTCCTGGCGCCGGCTCGGCCTGCACGCCAAGCCGATCGCGTTCTTCAACCCTGAGGGATTCTGGGACGCGCTGTTCGCGCTTTTCAGTCAATTCGAAACCAGCCGATTGCTGCCGCCAGAGTTCGCCACCTGTTACACCGTTGTCGAGCGGATCGAGGATCTGCTTCCGGCTTTGCTGGCCACACCCGCGGGCGGGCCGGTCAGCGTGCCCCTGGTGTTGCGCGCGTGACCTTGTCGCGAAAGCCGTTGACCAGCGGATAACGACGATCGCGGCCAAAGGCCCGGCCGCCGATCTTGAGCCCCGGGGCGGCTTGGCGGCGTTTATATTCGGAGGTGTAAAGTAGATTCTGAACCCGCTCGACAGTCGCCGAATCGAATCCGCGGGCGACGATCTCGTCGAGGGTCGCCTCTTCCTCGACCAGACCATGCA
>DATBOH010000060.1:0-2134 GCA_036553915.1 Caulobacteraceae bacterium
CGCCGATCGCCGACGGCATCGCGATGGTGGAGGCCTTTTCCCACTGCGTCCTGTTCGAGACCGACGACGGACTGGTGGCCTTCGACACGTCGAACCCGGCCGGCGGCGCGCGCGTGGTCGAGGAGGTGCGGCGCTGGCGGAGCGACCCGTTCAACACCGTCGTCTACACCCACGGACACGTGGACCACGTCGGCGGGGCCGGCGCCTTTGTCGAAGACGCCGAGGCCCGTGGGGCGCGGCGGCCGCGCTTCGCCGGCCATGACAACGTCGCGCGCCGCTTCGATCGCTACAATCTCACCGATGGCTACAACCGGGTCATCAACGCCCGCCAGTTCGGCCAGTTTATGCGCGCCGGCTATTCGATCGGCGGCGAGGCGCGCTTCCTGCCCGCCGCCACCCCCAAGCCCGATCTGAGTTACGCCGACCGCCTCGACCTCGCCATCGGCGGCCTGGACGTGCATCTCAGGCACGCTCGCGGCGAGACCGACGATCACACCTGGGCCTGGATTCCGCGCCACAAGGCCATCTGCGCCGGGGATTTCTTCATCTGGAATTTTCCCAACGCCGGCAATCCGCAGAAGGCCCAGCGGTATCCGCTGGAATGGGCCGGCGCCCTGCGTGACATGGCCGGCCAGGGAGCCGAGCTCTTCCTGCCCGCCCACGGCCTGCCGATCGCCGGAGCGGCGCGCATCCGCGGCGTGCTCAGCGAGGTCGCCGGCGTGCTCGAAAAGCTGGTCGGCGACACCCTGGCGATGATGAATGCGGGAGCGCGGCTGAACGACATCATCCACACCGTCGGGGTCGACCCGGCGGCCCTGGCCAAGCCCTGGCTGCGCCCGCTCTATGACGAGCCGGAGTTCGTCGTCCGCAACATCTGGCGGCTGTACGGCGGCTGGTACGACGGCGATCCGGCCCAGCTCAAGCCGGCCCCGGCCAGCGCCCTGGCGGCCGAACTGGCGGCCCTGGCCGGCGGAGCGTTGAAGCTCGCCGAGCGCGCCCGAATGCTTTCCGAGACCGAGCCGCGGCTGGCCTGCCACCTCGCTGAACTGGCCGCCCAGGCCGCTCCGGATGAGGCCCGCGTCCACCGCATCCGCGCCGAAGTCTATCAGCGCCGCCGAGACGCCGAGAACCTCGCTGATGGCCAAGGGGGTCTTCGGCTCGGCCGCGAACGAATCCCGGTCGCTGGCCGAAGGTTGAGCGCGGCGCGCCGGATCGAGGTCAACACGCAGCGCGGCGATCTCGCGGCGCAGGCGCTCGATGTCATCGGCGCCGGCCACTGGACCGCGGCTGTCCTGGGCGTCCTGGCCGACGAAAAGGCTGGCCAGGGCGGCCGTCACATATCCGAATACGCCGATCGAATAGACCGACAAGAGGAATCCCAGCACCCGCCCTGCCGGGGTGATCGGCCAATAGGCCGAGCCGATGGTGGTCATCAGCATTGCCGTCCACCAGAGCGCGTCGCCATAGCCGGTGAAGCCGCCTGCGGCGCTAATCGCCGCGTGGGGCTCGAACCGCTGCATGCCGGCGGCGCCTAGAAGCATGACGATGATCGTGAGCGTCGCCACGAACGCTACCTTGCGGCGGCCCAGCGATACGCGCAGCGCGTTCATGCTCCGGTTCACCGCACCGATGAGAATGAGCACCTGGCCCCCGCCCAACACGCTCAGCAGCCGCAACGCCCTGAGCAGGCCGGCCAATCGAAAGGCTGGGACAGCCAGGGAGACCAGGGTCAGAAGATTGCTTTTGAGAAAGCGCAGCTTCGCCGGAGCCAAAGCCAGCCGCACCGAAAACTCGACCAGGAAGATCGCCCAGATGGCGGTTCCGAACAGCGGCAGCAACTGGGCCCGGGGCCGCAACATCTGCCCAAACACCAGCATCAGCCAGGCGAAACTGAGCACATGCATGGGCGTGCGCGTCCAGCGCTCAAGATCGCGCAGGGCGCGCATCCGGGTCCTGGGTCTCGGGCGCTTCGATGCGCCGGGGACTCTTGACCCTTTCGTCACCGCCTCAAGGCAACGAGCTTCGGCTTGGCGCGGTTCCTCGGCCGCGCGGCAAGCTTTTGCGAACGTTTAGATGGCCTGGTCCAGACCGGTGGCGGTGAGAGAGGGATTCGAACCCTCGTTACGGTTTCCCG
>DATBOH010000074.1:0-4977 GCA_036553915.1 Caulobacteraceae bacterium
AAACGGAGACATCGATACGGCCCAGCATGCCCGAGGGCAGGCCCGCGCCCTCCAAGTGGGTCCAGGTCAGGCCGCCGTCGTTCGAGCGGTAGAGACCGCTCCCGGGGCCGCCACTGGAAAAGTTCCAGGGTTGTCGGCGCACCTGCCAAAGCGCCGCATAGACGATCTTGGCATTATGCGGATCGAAGGTAACGTCGATCGCCCCGGTGTTTTCGTCCTTGTACAGAACCCTGGTCCAGGTTTTGCCGCCGTCGGCCGTCCGATACACCCCGCGCTCGGCATTCGGTCCAAAGGCGTGGCCGATCGCCGCCACCAGGACAATATCGGGGTTGTTCGGGTCGACGATGACCGCGCCAATCTGGCGGCTGTCGGCGAGTCCGATGTGAGTCCAGGTCTTGCCGGCGTCGATGGATTTGTAGACGCCATCGCCCCACGTCATGTCGCCGCGCAGCCCATGCTCGCCGGTTCCGACGTAGACGACATCGGGATTGCTGGGGGCCACGGCGATTGCGCCGATCGATGCGACTCCCTGACTGTCGAAGATGGGCGTCCATCTCGCTCCCGCGTCGCTGGTTTTCCAGACGCCGCCAGCCGCCGCCCCGAAATAGAAGACGTTCGGCTGTCCGGGGACCCCGGTCGCCGCCAAGGCGCGGCCGCCGCGGTATGGGCCGATGCTCCGCCACCGCATGGCGCTGAACGCGGCTTGCGACACGCCAGACGCGCTGGCCGTGACGCCATTCGCCGCTTCCGCGTGGCCGCAAGCGATGACCGCCGCGGCGAGGCACGGGGGGATGATTTTTACAAACGACTGCACGAATGAAGCCAAGGCATTCCCTTCCCACGGCATCGACCGGACCGGATATCAGAACATGATCCGGATCGGCGCGCCGCGCCAGACTGACGCTCCGTCATGGTTGCCACGGCCTTGGCGCCCACCATAGGGTCAAGGCGCGTGGGCGGTCAAAACCGCGGCGGAGAGATGCCATGGCGCTGAGCAAGGGCGACGACTTTCCGATCCATCAGACCAGCGATCCGATCGCCTATGCGGGAACCGACCGCAACTTCTATGACCGGTATTTCTTCAACGGCTATCCGGCCGACGGGGACGGCTTCTTCGCCGCCGCCTTTGGGGTCTATCCGCACCTCAACATCGCCGACGCCAGCGTCTGCATCGTGCGCCGCGGCGTCCAGACCAATCTCCACGCCAGCCGTTGGCTGAACATGGAGCGCCTCGATCTTCAGGTCGGGCCAATCCGCATCGAGGTGATCGAGCCGCTGCGCATCCTGCGCCTGATTGTCGACGCGCCCGAGCAGCGCCTGGCGGCCGACATCCGCTTCGAGGGCCTGGCCTTTCCACTCGAGGAGCCGCGGTTCATCCGCCGTCAGGGCCCGCGGCTAATCATGGACTATACGCGCCTGACCCAGAACGGTCGCTACAGCGGCGGCTTTTCCCTCGACGGTCAACGCCAGCTTGTCGATGGCTGGCTTGGGACCCGTGATCGATCCTGGGGGGTGCGGCCGATCGGGATCCGCGACGCTCAGGAGGCCGTGCCGCCGGCCCCGCCGCAGTTTTTCTGGATCTGGGCACCGTGCAATTTTCCAAGCGGCGGGTTCTTCTTCCACACCAATGACGATGGCGAAGGCCGGCCATGGAACCGGCGCGCCGCCTGGTGTCCGAACGGCATCGACCGCCAGATCGAAATCGGCGACGCCGCCATCGCCATCGACTGGAAGCCCGGGACTCGGCAGGCCGGCCACGCGGTGGTTTCCTGGAGCGAGGGCCAGGCCGGACAGATCGTCTTCGAGCCGCAGTTCGAATTCTACATGCTGGGCCTCGGCTATGGCCATCCCAAGTGGGCGCATGGTTTGGCTCATGGCCCCCTAGCCGTCGAGCGCGAGACCTTCGCCCTAAGCGAAGTCGATCGACAGGCGCCGCACCATCTGCATGTGCAGGCGGTCTCCAAGATCACTTGGCGCAGTGATCGCGGCGAGACCCAGGTCGGTCGTGGCACGCTGGAACAGCTGGCCATCGGCCCGCACGCGCCATCGGGTTTCACCGATCTCATCGGCCCGGCGCGGGGAGGGGGCGGTTGAGCCTCGCCGACCAGCTCGTCGCCTACCTCAGCCGCCAGGCCGGCCGGCCAGTCCACGTCGAGACCCTGGCCCGCATTCCCGGCGGAGCGAGTCGGGAGACCTATCGCTATGACGCCGTGACCGATGATGGGCGGCAGGGCTTCATCCTGCGTCGCGACCCGCCTGGCAGCCTCATCGAGACCGACCGGCGGGCGGAGTTCCTGGCCATTCGCTCGTTCGCCGGCAAGGGCGTGGCCGCGCCAGAGGCGGTGGTGCTGGAGCCCGAGGGTGCGGAGCTGGAGCGGCCATTCTTCATCATGAAGCGCGTCGACGGCGGCCTGGCCAGCAGCCCCTTCGCCGCCGATCCGTTCGGGACTGAGGCCCAGGCGATCGGCGAACAGTTCTTCTCGATCATGGGTCGGATCGCGGCCGAGCCGCTGGCTGGGCTGCCGCTGCTGGAGGTCTTCGAGCCGCCTCAAGTCGGCGGGTGCTGGCGCCGCGAGCTCGACTATTGGAGCGGGGTCATTGAGGCCGACGAGCAGCATCCGCAGCCGATCGTCCGCGCCGCCATGCGCCGCCTGCGCGCGAGCCCGCCGCCGCCGGCCACGCGCGTCGCCGTGGTCCACGGCGACTTCCGCAATGGCAACTTCCTGCACGACGGAGCCGGGCGGATCATTGCCCTGCTCGACTGGGAAATGGCCCATCTCGGCGATCCGCTGGAAGATCTTGCCTGGGCCATGGACCCTTTGTGGAGCCCGGGCTCGGATGGCCGCATCTCTGGCATGGTTTCACGCGAAGAGGCGCTGGCGATCTGGAGCCGGTCCAGCGGCCTTGCTGTCGATCCTACGGCGCTGAAATGGTGGGCGCTCTTCGCCTCGGTGAAGGGTCAGGCGATCTGGACCTCGGCGGCCAAGGCCTGGCGCGATGGCGGCTTCGCCGAGCCGGTCCTGGCCTTTTCGGGCTGGTTCACGGCCCGGCGTCAAGACGAGATCCTGGCCGCCCAGCTCGCCGAGTGGGGCCCGCTATGACTCCGGCCCTGCCAGACATACTGATCGGCCAAACCGTGGCCTTGAGCGCGCCTTCGCCGCCGGAAGCGGCCGGTGACTATATGGTCGGCAAGCTCGGGCTGCTGGCCATGCTGGCGGCCCTCGCGGCCCAGGAGGCCGAACGCGGCGTCGCCGTGCGCGTGGCCGAAAATCAGGCCATCGCCGAGGTGCTGAACGCCGCTGGTGACGCCGTCACCACGCCTGACCATGACCTCGCCTGGCGGGCCCTTGACGCCGCCAACGCCGCCCTCCGCCGGCGCCTGATCGACGTTCACGAAGCCGCCGAACAGCGGGGCGATGGGGCGCTGCAGCGCCGCATTCTCGAGCTTTACGTCGCCATGGCCGCCGATCGGGCCCTGAGTCTCGGCTAGTTCGGATGGATCTCGGTGATCTTCGAAGCGTGGATATCGATGCCGGCCATCAGACCTTTCTGGCCGAACGGCACGATATAGACGTCCTGGGTCAGGTTGGTGGTGTTGGCCTCGAGCGCCGCGCCGGTGTTGACAATCACCACGTTGGGCGTCGAGCCGATCGCCCAGCCGCCGCTGCGATGCAGATAGCCGAGTGCGCGCCGGTTCATGAAGAACATCGCGGCGCTGTATTTCTGGCCGCCAGCCTGCAGCCCGAACGAGACCGCGCTGGCGTTGAAGAAGCCGCTGGGCCGGCCGCCCATGAACAGCACGCCATCGCCAGTCTGGGCGCCGACCATCAGGCCGCCCTTGTAGATCGACGGGAAGACCAGCACCGCCAGCGCGTGGCGGGCGTAGAACCTTGCTTTCGGTTCGGTGGCGTAGAGCATGTCGAGCGATTGCCGGCCGCTGGAAGTGAGGTCGGCGGCGCCAGGGCGCGCCTGGGCCGGCGCGCTGGCGCCCGCCAGGCTGACGGCGGCGATCGCCGCGGCAAGGGCGGTGCGTCGATTGAGATTCATCGTGGTTCGCCTTCTCGTGGTTCTCGGCCAGGCCCTGCTGTCCAGGGCCGCCGTGAGCTAAACCCCCAACAGCCAAGATGGATCATTCGCTGGGGGGTCTTTTGAAATCCAAGGAGCCAGCCCCATGCGCGCCCTGAACCTGATCGACGGCGTCGGCCTTGAGCATCTGAAAATTGTCGAAGTCGATGCGCCGATCCCTGGCCCAGGCGAGGTGCTGGTGCGCCTGCGCGCCGTCTCGCTCAACTACCGCGACTTGCTGATGGTCAACGGAGTCTACGGGCGCGCCGGCACGCCCAATCCGATGACGCCGTTCTCGGACGGCTGCGCGGTGGTCGAGTCAGTGGGCGACGGCGTGACGCGCTTCAAGCCCGGTGACCGGGTCGCCACCCTGTTTTTCCAAAACTGGATCGCCGGGCCGCCGACCCCGGCGGCGCTGACCTCGGCGCTTGGCGCGCCCATCCCCGGTGTCGGGCGCGAAATGGCGGTGTTCCACCAGGATGGCCTTTCCAAAGTCCCGGACTATCTCAGCGACCACCAGGTCGCGACGCTGCCATGCGCGGCGCTGACGGCGTGGCGCGCCCTCTTCCACGATGCGCGACTGAAGCCGGGCGACACCGTGCTCCTGCAGGGGACCGGCGGGGTGTCGATCTTCGGCCTGCAGATGGCCAAGGCGGCCGGCTATGCAACCATCATCACCTCGTCCTCGGCCGCCAAGCTGGAACGCGCAGCGGCGCTTGGCGCCGACCATGGGTTGAACTATCGCGACACGCCGCAGTGGGGCCTGGCTGCGCGGGCGCTCACCGGTGGGCGCGGAGTCGATTTTGTCATGGAGGTCGGCGGGGCCGGGACCGTGACCCAGAGCCTCCAGGCGATCGCGCTTGCTGGCCACATCGCCATCATCGGCGTCCTCGGCGGTCCAGCCGAACCTCT
>DATBOH010000081.1:0-5168 GCA_036553915.1 Caulobacteraceae bacterium
CGAATCGCCTGCAAGACCCGGTAAAGCGAAGCTTGTGACTCGAAGCTGTATTCACCGGCCTTCAGGCTGTGCGCCGCCCCTAATGCCTCGGCGGCGATCAAGAACGGCGCCGGCGCACGGATTACGCCGGCGGCGACCAGGCGGCGAGCGATCTGCGGCAGGCGTTGGCCAGCGGGCAGAATAACATCGGTGGCCTGGCCGCGTTTGGCGACCGGTCCCGGCAAGAGCAGCACGGCCGCCGCGCCCGCGGCCCCCAGGCCAATGGCCGCGAGGGCGATGAGCGCCAGGCGAGACCAAGGCCTCGCTGGATCCTTGCGCCGGCCCCGGCGACGCGCCGAGCGCGGCCGCCTGGTCACGAAACGGTCGAGAACACAACGCTGGCGTTGGTGCCGCCGAATCCGAAGCTGTTGGAGAGCACCACTCTGATCCGGCGTGACCTGGCCTTGTGAGGCGCCAGATCGATAGCGGTTTCCACCGACGGATTGTCGAGATTGAGGGTCGGAGGGGCGATCTGGTCACGCAAGGCGAGCACCGAAAAAGCGGCTTCCACCGCGCCGGCCGCTCCGAGGAGATGGCCAATCGCCGACTTGGTAGACGACATGGTTACCGACGCCGCAGCCGGTCCGAGCAGCCGCTCGACGGCGCCGAGCTCGATCTCGTCGCCGAGCGGCGTAGAGGTGCCATGAGCATTGATGTAGTCGATATCGGAGGGCTGCAGACCGGCGTGGGCGATGGCCGCCCGCATGGCCCGGTAGCCGCCGTCTCCATCCTCGGCCGGGGCGGTGATGTGATAGGCGTCGCCGGCCAGGCCATAGCCCAGCACCTCGGCATAGATGCGCGCGCCGCGGGCGCGGGCGTGCTCAAGTTCCTCAAGCACCAGAGCCCCTGCCCCCTCGCCCATGACGAAGCCGTCGCGATCCTTGTCGTAGGGGCGCGAGGCGCGTGTCGGCTCGGCGTTAAAATTCGTCGACATCGCCCGGCAGGCGATAAAGCCGGCGATCCCGAGCGGGCAGATGGCGGCTTCGGCGCCGCCAGCGACCATCACGTCGGCATCGCCGTTGCGGATGAAGCGCATGGCGTCACCCACCGCGTGCGCGCCGGTGGCGCAGGCGGTCACCACCGAATGATTGGGACCTTTGAACCCGTGACGGATCGATACCTGACCTGACGCCAGATTGATCAACGCCGATGGAATGAAAAACGGACTTACGCGGCGTGGGCCGCGCTCATGCAGCTCGATCGCGGTATCGGCGATGGTCGCCAGGCCGCCGATGCCTGAGCCAATATTGACGCCGGTGCGCTCTCTGTCGGAGTCGGCGGTCGGCGCCCAGCCGCTATCGCGCACCGCTTCATCGGCAGCCGCGATGGCATAGAGGATGAAGTCGTCGATGCGCCGCTGCTCCTTGGCGCTGAGCACCTGGTCGGGATCAAAGCTGCCGGCGATTGTAGGTCCGCCGCCGCCGCGGCCATCGACGCGCGGCACCTCGCACGCCACCTGGCACGCATAGTCCGTTGGATCGAAGGCGGATATCCGCCCGGCCCCGGACTTGCCCTCGATGAGGGCGCGCCAACTGGTCTCGACGCCCCAACCGAGCGGCGTAACCAATCCCAATCCGGTGACGACGACGCGACGCATGCGCTGTCGGGCGACTAGGCGCCCAGCCGCTCTCCGATGAACTTCACAGCGTCTCCGACGGTTTGGATATGTTCGGCGGCGTCGTCGGGGATTTCAATGTCGAATTCTTCTTCGAAGGCCATGACAAGCTCGACGTTGTCGAGGCTGTCGGCTCCCAGGTCGTCGATGAAGCTGGCCTTTTCGGTGACCTTCGCCGGGTCGGCGTCCAGGTGTTCGATGACGATCTTGCGCACGCGCTCGAGGATTTCGGACATTGTACGGCTTCTAAGTCCCTTATTGGCGGAACCGCGCCGGCCTCACCTGCCCGCGTCGGTCCCGTGGTGGTTTGTCATCGAAGGCCGATACGGCCCGTACGGAAATTGCGACTGATCGAAACGCCCGCCTAGCATGTTCCATGGGCGCCGCCTAGCGGGCCGCGCGGCGCGGTGACAGCGCTCACACCATCGCCATTCCACCGTTCACGTGCAGCGTTTGGCCAGAGACATAGGCCGCGACGTCGCTAGCCAGATAGACGCACGCGGCGGCTACTTCCGCGCCGCTCCCCAGGCGACCGGCCGGGATAGTCGCAAGGATGTGGGCGCGCTGGGCCTCGTTCAGGGCCTCGGTCATCGGGCTGACTATGAAGCCAGGGGCGACGCAATTGACAGTGATGCCTCGGCTCGCGACTTCCTGAGCCAGGGCTTTTGAGAAGCCGATCATGCCGGCCTTCGAGGCCGCATAGTTCACCTGCCCGGCATTGCCGGTCACGCCGACCACCGAAGTGATGCCGATCAGCCGACCCCAACGCCGCTTCATCATGCCCCGAAGCGCCGAGCGGGAAAGGCGAAAATAGCTCTCGAGATTGACCTTGAGCACTTCGGTCCAGTCGTCGTCCTTCATCCGCAGAAGCAACCCGTCACGGGTGATGCCGGCGTTGGCGACCAGGATATCGATGGGCGCCCCGGCGGCGGATTCGGCAGCCTCGACGAGCGAGTCAACCGCGGCCGAGTCGCCAAGATCACACACGGCGATGCTGGCGCGTTCTCCAAGCTGGCGGGCCAGGTCGGCGAGAGCGCCTTCGCGCGTGCCGCTGAGCACCACCGCCGCGCCGGCGGCGTGCAGAGCCGTGGCGATCGGGCCACCAATGCCGCCGCTGGCCCCGGTGACGAGGGCGGTTCTGCCCCTAAGGTCGAACATGAGCGGCCCTTCCCTCAAAGCGACCTGGCGAAGGCTTCCAGGTCGGCCGGACTGTTCAGGCTGGCGGCGTCCGCCTCTGGGGCGATACGCCTGACCATGCCGGTCAGCGCCTTGCCGGTCCCGACCTCCGCGAACCGATCGACCCCACCCGCGGCCGCCAGCCATTCGACGCTTTCGCGCCAGCGCACCCGACCGGTGACTTGCTGCACCAACAACGTACGGATGGTGGCCGGGTCGGCGGTGGGCTGGGCGGTGACGTTGGCCACCAGAGGCGGAGCGGGCGCGGTGATCGCCACATCGGCCAAGGCCTCGGCCATTTCCTCGGCGGCCGAAGCCATCAGCGGGCAGTGAAACGGAGCCGAGACATTCAGCGGGATGGCGCGGGCGCCAAGGGCCTTGGCCGCTTCGATCGCCAGGTTGACAGCCGCCGTGTCGCCGGAAATGACGATATTGCCGGCGTTGTTGTCATTGGCCACCACACAAACGCCAGCCGCCGAACCGGCCGACGCCGCCTGTTCGGCCAAGGCGAGATCGGTCTTGGGCCCAATCAGCGAAGCCATGGCGCCGGCCCCGACCGGAACGGCCCGCTGCATGGCTTGGCCGCGGCGTTTCAGCAATCTGGCCGAGTCGGTAAGCTTGAGCGCTCCGGCAGCTGCGAGGGCCGAATATTCGCCCAGTGAATGGCCGGCCACGAAAGCCGCCCGATCGATCGAAACGTCGAAGTCGCGGAACAGGACGCGCGCCACCGCCAGGCTAACGGCCATCAAAGCCGGCTGCGCGTTTTCGGTGAGTGTCAGCTCCTCGATCGGGCCCTCACGCATCAGCCGAAAGAGATTCTGGCCTAAGGCCTCATCAACCTCTTCGAAGACAGCGCGCGCCGAGGCGAAGGCGGCGGCGATGTCGCCGCCCATGCCCACCGCCTGACTACCCTGGCCGGGAAACACGAAAGCGAGGCTCATGGGTGGGGTCCGCGGGCGATGAATCGGGCTCGCGAGGGTTAGGTCAAACCCCGCTGCGCCACAAGGATGCCCGGCCATGGTCTTGGCGCACAGGCGGAGGCATAATGGAGCGGCAATTTGGAGGATTGATCGATGAAATTCCTGCTGGGCGCAGGCGCCGCCGCTCTGACCGCCGCCCTGACCGCCGCCCTTGCCGGGGGCGCCATGGCCGCCCTCGCCGTCGGCGCGACCGCCCCCAACTTCACCGCCCAGGCCTCGATGGCCGGCAAGACCTTCTCTTTCAACCTCGCCGACGCCCTGCAAAAGGGGCCAGTCGTATTGTATTTCTTTCCGGCCGCTTTCACCTCCGGCTGCACCATCGAGGCGCATGAGTTTGCCGACGCGCAGCCGCAGTACAAGGCGCTCGGAGCCACGCTGATCGGGGTGACGGCCGGCAATATCGATCGCCTGACCCAGTTCTCGGTGAGCGAGTGCCGGTCGAAGTTCCCGGTGGCCGCCGATCCCAACGCCAAGATCGCCGGCGAATACAAATCGACCCTGGCCATCTATCCCGGTCACTCCGACCGCACCAGCTATGTCATCGCGCCTGACGGCAAGGTGGTTCTGGCTTATTCGAACCTCAATCCAGACCAACACGTCGCCAAGACCCTGGCGGCTCTGAAGGCCTGGCGCGGCAGCCATAGCCACTGAGGCCAACGCGATAGCTTGTGTTTTGACGTCGGAGCGGTTAACAGCGCCGCTCCTTTAACGGGCACGGTCCCGTCGCGGAACGTCAAAGGGTTCGGGAGCCTCCCGGCCGCCGCGGCGAGAGCCATCGTGACGATGAGCGCCTTCCCGGCTCGCCGACACGCCGCGCCCCATAGCGGAAGCTGAAAACGCCATGGCGTTCTACGAGCATGTGCTCATCGCCCGTCAGGACATCTCGCCGGCCCAGGCCGAGACCCTCAACGAGGAGCTCAAGGCCCTGATCGAGGGTCAGGGCGGTCATGTGGCCAAGATCGAGTACTGGGGTCTGCGCAACCTCACCTACCGCATCCGCAAGAACCGCAAGGGCCACTACTCACTGCTGGCCATCGACGCGCCGGCTCCAGCGGTCAAGGAAATGGAGCGCCAGCTTTCGCTCAACGAGGACGTACTCCGCTTTCTGACGCTGCGGGTTGACGCGCTCGACCTTGAACTTTCGCCGGTGCTGGCCCGCCGCGAGCGGGATCGCGAACGCCGCTTCGACGACGTGCCGGCCTGATTTTTCGAAAGATCCACCCATGACCGACGAAACCACAACGCCCGAATCCGCGCCGGCCAGCAGCCCGCGACGTAACTTCATGCGCCGCCGCAAGGTCTGCCCGTTCTCCGGCGCCGGGGCCCCGAAAATCGACTACAAGGACGTCAAGCTTCTG
>DATBOH010000087.1:0-13425 GCA_036553915.1 Caulobacteraceae bacterium
GGTGGCCCCGCCCAGTTGATTGAAATCGGGATCGGTCGGCTGTTTCGCTCCGCCGAGATCGATCGTCTGACGCAGGAACAGCCGCGGCAGGCGAAAATAGAAATTCGGCCGGCCGACCTTTGCGCCTTCGCCATTGGGAAAACCGGCGACGCCCAGGGTGTTGTGGAGACCAAAGCCCTGGTCGAACTCGGGATCGAACCAGAGTTCGCCGCCGCGCCACGGCCGAATCCCTACATACAAAGAGATATCGGCGGTCTCGCGACCCTCGGCGATAGCCGGCAGGCTGTTGGCGCCTTCATAGGGCGAGTGGAAAGCCAGATTGGCCTGATCGATGATCGTGGTCTGGCCATGCACGGCGAAATCCTGAGGCGGAGCGGTGCTATCGTCCGCGAAAGCGGCCCAGGCGATACCCAGAGCGGCGGCGATGCAGGGCATGGCGAGGGCGTATTTCACGTCCATTCCTCGAAGGTGAAAACCAAGCGGCGGGATGGCGCCGCCATTTCCCGGCGCCCCAACGATGAAGCCTATACCCAGTAGGGGTATACAAAGGCAAGGCAGAACGACGCGAATCGCCAAACAAACGAGGCTCGGTTAAGTTCCAAATCATGAGTACGCATGATCCGGTTCTGCATCCGGTCGCCCTGGCGGAGCTACGGCCAACCCAGATCACCGTTGGCCAGTATGAAGTCGAACAAAAGCGGAAGCATTGGCGACGACTAAGCGCTGAAAAAGGCCGCGCGTTCCTCGGCCGTCACATGATCCCTGTGGTCATCGGCCCCAAGGGCCGCCGCTACATGATCGATAATCATCATCTGGGCCGCGCCATGTGGGAAGAAGGGGTCGATGAGGTGCTGGTGAATGTTCAGGCCGATCTCTCAAGCCTGACCCGCAAGGCGTTCTGGCGTTATCTCGATAATCGCGCCCTTTGCCACCCCTACAACGCCGATGGCGACCGGGTGGATTTCAGCCGGATTCCCTCCCAGATTTCCAAGCTGACCGACGATCCCTACCGAAGCGTGGCCGGCAACCTCAGACACCTCGGCGGCTACGCCAAGGACCTGACGCCGTTCAGTGAATTCCTTTGGGCCGACTTCCTGCGCGAGCGGATCTCCAAAAAGGCGATCGCCAAGGACTTCGACAAGGCGCTCGACAAGGCGTTGAAACTCGCCAAGTCGGATGCGGCCCATTACCTGCCGGGCTGGGCCGGGGTTTCGCCGCCCGACTGATCCGTGAGCGAAAATCCAAGCCAGACAGTGCGGTGGTTCGCCTCCACCTCGCGCCAGCCATAGGTGCGATAGAAACGCAGCGCCCGCGCGTTGGCCGGCGGAACCCCCAGATGCGCGCCGTTCGACCCGAGCGCTCGTACGGTCTCAAGCCAAAGATCCATCAGCCGGCGGCCGATGCCTAGCCCCTGAAAGCGAGCTTCAAGGTCGATGTGAAGGTGTGCCGGGTAAGCGACGGTGAGGCGTTCCGGCGTCCTGTACGGATGATGGATCTGCCAGGCGCGGAGATCGTCCGCAGTCCAGGTCTGGCGCGGCTTGGGGCTGGGATCGGCGTAGCGCTGGCGCAGCGCCGGCCACCAGGATCGCTCCAGCTGCGTTTCGAACTCGGCCGTGTCCACCGCCCCAAGAATGTAACCGCCGAGGCCCAGGTCATCCTCGACCACGAACCCGCATTCGGCGGCGAAATGGGCGTAGGGAGCGGCGTAGATTTGCCCGAGAAGCGCGGGGTCGGCATAGAGGTCGGTGGCGTCGCGCCCGTTGTCGCCGGTCAGTAGACAGACGCGGCAGACGCTGTCGCTGTCCGCCGGCCTGACCGGCCGGATTGCAAAGCCGGTTGATGTCACGCTTGCGAGGATCCGGCGACGGGAGTGTGGTTCGGCCCAGAACAGCAAGCGCGGGGAACCATGTCTAGCCTGTCGCCGCGATTGACGCGCGAATTCGCCAACCGCATGACCGCCATCGCGCTTGGCCATGTGACCCGCGAATACCCCTTCGCGATGGCTCAGGTCCTGACGGGGCCAGACGACCTGGCGCCGCCTCGAAAGCGGCATCCGATGTTTTTCGGCAGCTATGATTGGCATAGTTGCGTCCATGGCCATTGGCTGCTGGCCAGGCTTCTGCGCCTGTTTCCCGATCTGCCGCAGGCGAAAGCGATCCGCAGGCATTTCGACGCCACCTTCACGCGGGCCAAGGCCGAAGGCGAGGCGGCCCAGTTCGCGAGGGCGGCCAGCGCCACCTTCGAGAGGCCGTATGGATGGGCATGGCTGCTGAAGCTCGCCCACGAACTCCGCCTGGCGGATGGACCGTGGCGCTCGGAGATCGAACCGCTGACGCGGGTTATCGCGGGCCGGTTCCGCGCCTTTTTGCTTAAGGCCGACTATCCGGCGCGGGCTGGCACGCACGCCAACAGCGCCTTCGCCCTGGCTTTGGCGCTCGACTACGCCCGGACCGCCGACGCCCGCTTGGCCGCCTCGATCGTGGCCAAGGCGCTCGCCTGGTTCGCCGACGACCGTGACTGCCAAGCCTGGGAGCCCTCAGGTGACGACTTCCTGTCGCCGGCCCTGATCGAGGCCGAACTGATGCGCCGGGTATTGGAGCCGGCGGCCTTCACGGCCTGGTTCGCCGCCTTCCTGCCGCGCCTCGCCGAAGGTCTGCCCGAGGCGCTGTTCACGCCCGCCAGGGTCGCCGATCGCGGCGATGGCAAGATCGCCCACCTCGACGGCCTCAACCTCTCTCGCGCCTGGTGCTGGCGCCGTCTGGCGACGAGTCTGGACGAACCGATGGCCGAGCTGGCGCGGACCGCGTCGACCCGCCACCTCGACGCCAGCCTCGCTCATATCGCCGGCGACTACGCGGGCGAGCACTGGCTGGCGAGCTTCGCCCTGCTGGCGTTCACCGAAGCCTGAGCCTGGCCGATCGAACCGCTCATTTGCTTGGACAGGATCGGGTCGTTTCGCACTGAATCAACCGTTGATGCTCATAGATGGCGTCGGCCTTGGCTTGATCGGTCGTCGTCTGCGACTGCGGCAGAGCCTTGAGGACGGCCGCGGCGGTGTCGGCGGCGTCGGCGAGGCCGGTGTTGGCCGTGTATTCGAGCTTGGCGATCGAGCCGTCAGGATTGAGCGTCAGAGCGAGGCCCTGTTTGCCGAAGGCGATACCCTTGGGCACGGGGAGGTCGTAGTAGAGCTGCACCGGCGTCGACACCGCGCCGCGCCAGATCGGAACCGGCCCGTGCAAAAGGCTGGCGCCCGGGCCGTCGACCTCAAGCGTAGCCTCGGCCACCCGGTTGAGCTTTATCGCCTTGAAATGCCTATCGGCTGACGGGCCGGCGCTCCAGGCCACGTTGGGCTCAAGCAACGTCGAGCGAACGACCCTGACGGTTGGCATGGCCTGCGCGAGAATTGGCAGGCTGGCCAGTAGGGTAGCGCTGGCCGGGTCGGCCGCCAGCGGTATCGGATCGCCGGGCTTCCACCCGTCCTGGCCCGCGTCGACCACGCCGTCTGGGTCCGGCTGAGCCGATACCTGACCGGCGGCATCGTTCACGTAGACGAGGCGGGCAGTGTAGGTCAGGGACACCGTCGCGCCGGGCCTATAGGACTTGTCCGACGCCCCGGCGGCGGCCTTAGCGGCGAGGACGCTGATCGATATGCAGGTCGTCTCCACGGCCTCCGGAGAGATGGCGGCCTGCGAGCGTATTGCGGCGACCCCGCCAGCCGCTCTGGCGAGCGCGACGGCGCTCTTGACCACCGCCATGGCCTGGCCGGTGCTTGAGGCGTTGATCCCGGCCAGAGTGTGACCGGCCCCAAAGTTCATGCCCAGATCGGCGTCGGTCAGGAAGCCGCCGATATCGGCGTAGTCCAGCGCCCCGGCGCCCGGCGCCGGCGCCGCATGGTCAGCCGCATAGTTCGTCGATTGCAGCACTGAGATGGCCGAAACCAGTTTCGTTCCATCGGGCGTACAGCCAAGCGTCTGGACGACGGAGACCTCGGTCACCGCCTTGGGATAGTAAAACTGCGCCTGAACATGCGGCATGCTCGCGCAACCGGCTATCGAAAGAGACCCGGCCGCGATCAAGCCACGTGCTGAACGTCTCGCCATCGTGGCTCCCCCATCTTTCCAGAAGCGCTATTCCTGAAACCGCACCGCATCGCTGGCGTGGCTACCGTCGCAGAAGGGCTTGTTTCGGGACGCTCCGCAGCGGCACAAGGTGACGCGATTGCGTATCGGATAAGAGCGGCCGTCGGCGCCGACGAGCGCAATGCCGCCCACTACCCAGAGCGGTCCGGCGACGCCCTGAGCCGGATCGGCGACCAAGGCGATGGCCGGCGCCAATGCCGGTTCGGATGCCTCGCCCGACGCCTTGTCGTAGCTCGTCAGCCGCCCCGACGGGCACTGGCCGACCTGGTGTTCAAAGGCGGCGCGCCGAGGCTCGTCCACCTCCGCGACAGTGTTCCAGACATTGCCATCCCGATCGCAAAACCGGGCGAACGCGCACAGGCTTTCGGCGTCGGCCAGGGCCACGGTGGGCCCGGCGATCAGTCCGGCCTGTTCCTCATATGCGGCGTGGCTGGCGGTTTCGGTCCCGTCGAAGCCGATTCGCTCATGGCTGCCGTCGCAAAAGGGCTTGGTCGCCGACTGTCCACACCGACACAGCTGATAGGCGCGGCGGGCCGGCAAGGTTGCATCGATGCGCCAGTCGACCGAGTCTCCAGCGGCGTTGGCGACGATGGTAGCTCGCTGAAGCGGGGTGGAACCCGTCACCTGATAGGGCCCGTCGACGGCGATAGTGATCTTCATAGCGGCTGCGGCTAAAGACGGCGCCATGGCCCGCACTCCTGACGTTCGGCCGGAGCCTAGCACGGAGCCCTAAGCTCGGCATGAACAGCCTTTGGAACGATGACGACGCCCGCGCCCTGGTGGAGCGCTACGCCGCCGCCGACGTCGGGCCGGATGTGGCCCTGCGCACCTACAGCGCCCGGCTGTTGGGCGCCGATCCCAGGCTGGTTCTGCACGGCGGCGGCAACACCTCGGTAAAGGGCCACGCCCGCGATCTGACCGGAGAGCAGGTCGCGGTCCTGTTCATCAAGGGCAGCGGTTGGGATCTGGCGCGCATCGAGCCGGCTGGCCATCCGGCTGTCCGCTTGGAGCCTCTGCTACGGCTGCGCGATCTTGAGGTCTTGTCCGATGAAGCCATGGTTGGGGCCTTGCGCGCCAACCTGCTGGATTCGAACGCTCCCAATCCCTCGGTCGAGGCCCTCCTGCACGCCTTCATTCCGGAGGCTTTCATCGACCATACCCACGCCACCGCCTTCCTCGCCCTGGCCGATCAGCCGGACGCCGAGGCGCGGTTGGCGGAGCTCTACGGCTCCCGCGTCGCCGTAGTTCCCTATGTCATGCCGGGCTTCGCCTTGGCCAAGCTGGCGGCCCTCGCCTGGCGCCCGGGGCTCGAGGGCATAGCACTGGTCAAGCATGGGCTGTTCACGTTCGGCGCCGACGCCCGCCAGAGCTATGAGCGGATGATTGATTTCGTCAGCCTGGCCGAACAGGCGATCCCTGGGCGGCCCAGACCGCGACCTTCGGCGACTCGACCGGACCGCGGGGAAGTCTTGCCGATCCTGCGCGGGGCCTTGGGCGGCGAACCCCGCTGGATCCTCGACCTGCGCGACGAAGGACCGGCGGCGGAGATTGTCGCCGATCCCCGGCTCAGTGACTGGGCCGGGCGCGGCGTGGCCACGCCCGATCACGTCATTCGCACCAAGGCGAAGGTGCTGGTGGCGCCGCCCTTCGCACATGGAGGCCAAGCCTGGCGCGATGGCGTCAAGGCCGCGCTTCGCACCTTCGCAGGCGACTACCATGCCTATTTCGCCCGCCACGGAGCCGGGCTTGGCAAGACCATGCTCGACAGCCTGCCTCGGGTTGTCGCTATCCCCGACCTCGGCCTCGTCGCGCTCGGGCGCACCGCGTCGGAGGCGGCGACCGCCGGCGATATCGCCGAGGCCTGGGCGCAGACGTTGCTGGCGGCCGAGGCCGTCGGACGCTTCGAGCCGGTCGGTGAGGCCGACACCTTCGCCATGGAGTACTGGTCCCTGGAGCAGGCCAAGCTCGGCCACCGTCGCGCGCTACCCTTAGAGGGGACCGTGGTGGTGGTCACCGGGGCGGCCGGAGCGATCGGCGCGGCCATCGCCAGGGCCTTCGCGGCCGAGGGCGCGGCCTTGGCGCTGCTCGACCTTGACGCCGCCGGCCTCGAGATTGCGGCCGCGGGCCTGCCTGCAGGAACGTTTTCGAGCATTTGTGACGTGACCGATCGCGACGCGGTCGAAGCCTCACTCGATAAGGTCTGCGCCCGCTTCGGTGGCTTCGACGTTCTGGTTTCCAACGCCGGCGCCGCCAGCCTCGGAGCGATGGCCGACCTCGACGAGACAGCATTGCGAAGCAGCTTCGACATCAATTTCTTCGCTCACCAGCATCTGGCCCAAGGCGCCACCCGGCGCCTGCGCGCCCAGGGGCTGGGCGGGGCGATGCTCTTCAATGTCTCAAAACAGGCTCTCAACCCTGGGCCGCAGTTCGGCGCCTACGGCCTGGCCAAGAGCGCCCTGCTGGCCCTGGTCCGCCAATACGCTCTGGAGGAGGGGGCGAGCGGCATTCGCGTGAATGCCGTCAACGCCGATCGGGTTCGCTCGGGATTGCTGAGTCCGCAAACGATCGCGGCGCGCGCGCAAGCTCGCGGGCTGAGCGAGGAGGCCTATATGCGCGGCAATCTGTTGGGCGCCGAGGTCACGCCCGAGGATGTCGCCCAGGCCTTTGTGTTCGCGGCGCGGATGCAGAAGACCACCGGGGCGATCTTCACCGTCGATGGCGGCAATGTCGCGGCCATGCCGCGATAGCGCCGCTGCTACTTCGGACAGCCCTGAAACTTGCCGACCAGGTCCACGGTAACGGTGGCCAGATTGAGCGGCATCAGCGTCCTCATCGAACCGGCGCCTTGGCCGGTGAACAGGTCGATGCGGCCCTCATGAATGGCGCTGCCGGTGTCTGACGCATACCAGTAACCGTCGTGCGTGCGGCCGTCGGGCATTTTCATGCCGACTGTCGCCTTGATGAACAGCAGACTGTGGCGCGGCACCTTTACCCCATCGACGGCCGCGGTGCGCATCGGCACCACCTTGCAGCCGAGGGAATCTCTCGAACTCATGCCACCGCCGCCGTGATACAGCGTCGCCTTGAGGCCGACGCTCGCCAGCTTGGCCGCAACCCTGCTGATCAGATCGCCGATCGGATCGGCGCTCTCAGCGCTGGCGACGGCGGGCAAAACAATCGCAAGCGCCGCCACGGCGGTCAGGATCGACTTCAAAACGGGAACCCCGTGGCGCCTCCGTTGAGGCCAGACACCAAGACCCTAGCGACCGAGTTCCAACAAGGCAACCGATGAGTCGAGCAAATTGTCGCAGGTTAGACGGTCCAGCCAACCACTCAATTCAGAATCGGAAATTGAGAATACAACCTCCCAAACCTGTACATTGAGCTATTTTAGGTGGAGGATTCTCTGTATTCAATCCTATTTGATTGAACCAAAAGGTTCACAGCTTAGTTTGTCAATCTTCTGTGAGGCGCGCTGCGGCGCAACCCAAATCTTTGGCGTCGACGGTCTTGCGAGGTGGGGCGGCATGGCTCATGAACCGGAGCTTCCCCTTGCCCCGGAACGGCTTAATGACCCTAGCCAGGATGCCCGCGGCGGCCCTCGCGGCGATGATCGCGGTTGCTGCGCCGCACCCGACTCTGGCTTGGGGCGCGACTGGCCACCGGCTTATCGCCCGCTTGGCGATCGCCAATTTGCCGGTGGAATTGCCGCTCTTCCTGCGCGGCGCCGAGACCATAGCGGCCGAGGGTGAGCTGGCTCGAGAGCCCGATCGCTGGAAGGGCGCGGGTCGCATCCATGACAATTCTCGCGATCCGGCCCACTTCGTCGATCTCGATGACAACGGCGCCGTTCTTGGAGGTCCAAGTCTGGCCGATCTGCCGCCGACCCGGGAAGCCTATGATCAGGCCTTGCGCGCCACGGGATCCGATTCATGGAAGGCCGGTTGGCTGCCCTACGCCATTGTCGATGGCTGGCAGCAACTGGCCAAGGACTTCGCCTATTGGCGGGTCGAGTCGACGGCGATCAAAGGTGTCGCCAATTCCGCGCATCGCGTCTGGATGGTCGCCGACCTCAAGCGTCGCGAGGCGCTGATCCTGGACGATCTGGGCGCGCTTGCTCACTATGTCGGCGACGGCAGCCAACCGATGCACGTCAGTGTGCACTTCAATGGCTGGGGCGATGGTCCGAACCCGGAAGGGTTCACCCAAAATCGCATCCACGCCTATTTCGAAGGCGCTTTTGTGCATGACTATATCGATGAAGCCGATGTCGCGCGGCGGCTGGCGCCCTATGAGGCTTGCCGCTGTGGCATCGAGGCCCGCACGGTCGCTTACTTGCGAAGCACGAATCGTCAGATCACTCCGTTGTTCCGCCTCCAGAAGGCTGGCGCCTTTCGGCTTGCGACGGCGGACGGCAAGCGCTTCGTCGCCGAACGCCTGGCGGCCGGCGCCGATGCTCTGCGGGATGATATCGTCGATGCCTGGCGGGCCAGCGCTTTCCAGGGCGTAGGCTATCCCGCCGTCAAGCTCGCGGACGTCGAACAGCGGGGGCTCGATCCCTATGATGCGCTCTACGGAACGGATTGACCCATGACCGCCAAACTCATCGACGGACGGGCGATCGCCGAGCGCTTGCGGGGGCGGATCAAGGACGAGGTCGCCGCTCTGATCGCCGCGACCGGCGTCCAGCCCGGGTTGGCCGTGGTGCTGGTCGGCAACGATCCGGCCAGCCAGATCTATGTGAGCAGCAAGGGCGAACAGAGCCTGGCGGCCGGAATGCGCTCCGAGACGTATCGCCTGGCGGCCGATAGCCCAGCGGCCGAGGTCTTGGCCCTGGTCGGGCGACTGAACGCCGATCCGGGCATTCATGGCATTCTCGTGCAGTTGCCGCTTCCAGAGTCGATCGAATCTTCCCGCGTGATCGCGGCCATCGATCCGGACAAGGACGTCGACGGCCTGACTCTCATCAACGCCGGACGGCTGGCCAGCGGTCTGCCGGGCCTTGCGCCATGTACACCGCTCGGCTGTATCATTCTGCTGAAGGAAGCGCTCGGCGCCCTGGATGGACTGGAGGCGGTGGTGGTTGGCCGATCGGTGTTGGTCGGCCGGCCTGTCACTCAGCTACTGCTGGCCGAGAACTGCACCGTCACGGTGGCCCATTCGCGGAGCCGCGACCTGGCCGACATCTGTCGGCGGGCCGATATCCTGGTGGCCGCTGTCGGGCGCCCAGGCCTGGTGCGCGGGGACTGGATAAAGCCGGGCGCGGCGGTCATTGATGTCGGCATCAACCGGGTTCCGTTTCGCGATCCGGTCAAGGCGGCGGCCGGCAAGACCAAGGTGGTCGGCGATGTCGCCTTCAAGGAAGCCATCGAGGTGGCCGGATGGATCACTCCCGTGCCTAATGGCGTCGGACCGATGACTGTAGCCTGCCTGTTGCGAAACACCCTGACGGCGGCTCGGCGCGCGGCGGGTATCGCAGCCTAGAGCAAACCCCGTTTAGACGGAATCGTCGGAAACGGGGATAATTTGCTCTAGAATCCAACTTCTAGAGCTTGATTCAACGTTTCCATCTGTTCCGTGTAAATGCACCAAGATCTAATCCGCGCCGCGGGCGTCAGCCCATTTAACCAGGTTCTGCAGCACTCGATCGACGGCCTGGTTGTATGCCGTAGCAATGGCGGAGCCGCGGTCGGCCTCGGCCGGCGCTTCGGTGCTGAAGAGCCGCTCGGCGGTGACCTTGGCTGCGCCGGGGGCGCTGAGGGCCGCATAGACTACGATGCGCACGGTCGGGGCCGATTTGGGACCGTTGGCGTAGCGGGTCTCAAAGGTGCGCACGTCGAGCTTGAGATAATAGTCCGGCTTGACCGCCTCGCCGAGCGCCATCAGACGCGCCGGCCCGCGATCGGCATCGAAGGCGTTGGCGAGGGCCTGTTCGAACAGTGATTTGGCCCCGCTGACCCATCGGCCGCCCTTGATATAGGCCGCCTCATTGCCTTCGGTCGTCAGGATCTGGCTGCCCGCGGCGGCGCTGCTGAAGTCGATCGGCATGACCTCGATGGCGAAAGAGCTGGCGACGTCGGCGGGCGAGCGCTCGATGGCGGGCAGGTCGGCGCCGAAACGGTACAGCTGAGCCGGCGGCTCCTTTGGAAACAGGCTCACACAGCCGGATACGACGAAAGCGGCGACGGCTGCGACGGCGATTCGCCTCATGGCTTGACCTCGATCTGTTTGGCCGGCGCCTTGCCCACCAGGCCGCGGGGATTGGTCTCGATCTCGCCCATGACCTGATCGAGATGATCGGTGGCCCGCTGGAGGCTGATGAGAGCGCTGGTCATGCGCGGCAACCCGGTCACCGCAAACTGCGAGGTTGGTCCCTTGAGATTGTCGATCATGCCGTTGAGGTTGTGGGCCGAGGCCTCGATCTGATCGGCGGCGTCGGCGAGCTTCGAAAGCGCCCGTTTGCCGTCGCCGTTGACGAGCGTGTCGCTCGACTTGGCCAGTTCGCGGACTTGCAGCACGGTGGTGTCAGCATCCTGAACGGTCTTTTGCAGATCCGCGACGATGGCCTTGCGCCGATTGAACTCGGCGGTCACGTCGCGAAGATTGCTCATGGTGTCCGAAAGCGCCTTGATGTTCTGGTCGCTGAGCACCCGGTTGACGCGGTCAAGGGTCTCGACCGCCCGCTGGACGATGTAGCCGCCGCCGGCCAGGAGATTGGACAGCGCATCCTGTTTTGTGTGGATGATCGGCACCTGGCCGGCTGGGGTCACATCCTTAAGCAGCGGCTTGCCGGCCGTGCCGGCGCTGATCTGCACATAGGCGACGCCGGTGATCCCCTGCGGCTCCAGGGTGGCGATGCTATCGGAACGGATCGGCACGTCCGAGGTCACCCGCGCCTGGGCGACGACCAGAGTCGAATCCTTGGGGTCGAGGTAGATCTTGTCGACATCGCCGACCTTGATGCCGTTGAAATGCACCTCGGCGCCTTGTGAGAGGCCGCGAACGGGTCCTTTGAACAGGATGTGATAGGTGTCGAGGTTGCGAGTCAGGCCGCTGCCGGCGAGCCAGACGACGAACACCACCAGGCCGACAAAGACGATGGCCGAAATCAGTCCGACCAAGGCGTAGTTGGCGCTTCTCTCCATCAGCGGGAACTTTCGGTGGCGGCGTCGGTGGCGGCCAACCGCCCCCGCTCGCCGTGGAAATAGGACTTGATCCAGGGGTGATCGGATTTCTCCAGCTCACGCACCGGGGCCATGGCCACGATCTTCTTGTCGGCGATCACGGCGACCTGATCGGTGATCTTGTACAGGCTTTCGAGGTCATGGGTGATCATGAACACGGTCAGCTTGAGGCTCTCCGACAGCTCCGCGATCAGGTTGTCGAAGGCCGCCGCGCTAATCGGGTCCAGCCCCGAGGTCGGTTCGTCGAGGAACAGCAGTTCCGGGTCCAGCGCCAGCGCCCTGGCCAGCGCCGCGCGCTTGATCATGCCGCCGGAAAGTTCCGACGGCTTCAGCGCTCCGGCATTGCGCGGCAAGCCGGCCAAGGCGATCTTGAGTTCGGCGAGTTGATCGATCTCGCCCTTGTTCATGTCGGTATGCTCGATCATCGGCGCGGCAACGTTTTCCTTGACCGTGAGGTTCGACCACAGGGCCCCCTGCTGGAATAGAACGCCCCAGCGGCGTTCGATCGCCGACCACACCCGCCGGCGGGCGAAGCGGATGTCGGCGCCGAAAATGCGCACCTCGCCTGCGTCGGCCGGCTTCAATCCGATGATGGTGTTCAAAAGCACGGTCTTGCCGGACCCCGAGCCGCCGACAACGCCGACCACCTTCCCGCGTGGAATGGTGAGGTTCAGGTGGTCATGAATGACCTGGTCGCCAAATTTCGAAACCAGATCCCGCACCTCGATGGGCGGAACCTCGAGATCGAGCAGGCTCTCTTCGGCGGGGGCTTCGACGCTCAAACGTTGAGCTCCATGTAGATCAACGCGAACACGGCATCGATGAGAATGGCCGCGAAAATCGCGTGGACAACAGCCGCGGTGACGCGTCGGCCCAGAGATTCGACATCGCCGCCGACTTCCAGGCCCTGCCGGCAGCCGATCCCGGCGATGACCACGGCCATGACCGGCGCCTTCGACATGCCGACCCAGAAGGACGTCGGACCGACGTTGTCCACCAGGCGCTGGAAAAACACCACGGGGGGTACGCCGAGCACGCCCCAGGTTACCGCCAGGCCGCCGGCCAGGCCGGCCAGGGTGGCGATGAAGGTCAGCAGCGGAATGGTCAGCAGCAAGGCCAGAAATCGCGGGAACACCAGGGCGTCGAAGGCGTCGACGCCCAAGACCTGCATGGCGTCGATCTCCTGGTTCATCTTCATCGACCCGAGCTCGGCGGCGAATGAGGAAGCGGACCGGCCGGCCAGCAACAGGGCCGTGATCAGGATATTGAATTCGCGCAGCACCGAAAAGCCGATCAGCTCGACGGCGAAAACCTGGGCCCCGAACTTGGAAAGCATGTTGGCGCCCAGCAGTCCGACCACGGCGCCGATGAAGAAGGTGGTGACGGCGACGATCGGCATGGCGTCCAGGCCGGCCCGCTCGGCCAGCGAGAACACGGCCGCCCAACGGATCTTCCGCGGGGCCCGCGCGGCCCGGGCGACGGCGACCAGCAAGTGGCCGTTGAAGACAAGGCTGTCGAAGATCGTCAGGCCGAGACCGACCACGCCGCGGCCAATCCGGTCGAACAGATCGAAGAACCCCTGTGGGCGGGGCCGCCGCGCCGGCTTGGTCGATAGAGCGTCCCGCACCAGTTCGATAAGACGGCTGACCGCTGGCGGGGCCACGATCCGGGCCCCGGCCGGGTCGCTGGCGCGAATGACGCCCCACGCGCCGGAGGTGTCGCAACGACCGACCTCGCCCAGATCGACAGCGACGTCGCTGCGACCGCGAATGGCTTCGGCCAGCCGTTGGGGCGCCGAGCGCATTTCCACGGCTGTCCAGTCGCCGGTGAGCACGGCCACGAGGCCCTGCTCGCGCTCTTCGAGGCGAAAATCGGCCGGCTGATCCATGGCGGTCAAAGTGCACCCAAGCCCAGAGTCACGCTACGGCGACAAAGCCAATAGCGGCAAGGCTTTTGGCTGGTCAGGTCGCGCTCCCATGGCGCCGCCTGGGAGCGTGGGCGATGCGCAGGAGGTTGGCGGCGCCCGGGGCCCCGAGCGGCGGTCCGGCGATGATCAACACCCGAGCCCCGCCCTCGGCCAGTCCAAGATCGGCGGCCATGTG
>DATBOH010000097.1:0-8554 GCA_036553915.1 Caulobacteraceae bacterium
GCATCGGTGACGATCTGCTCGCCATAGCCATAGGGCCCGAGGCCGGTGTGGTAGTCGATGATTCCGACCCGCTCGGCCCCGGTCAGGTAGTGGGCGAAGATCGCTTCCTGAGTGCGCCGCGACCAGGTCGGCCCGCGGCCCCCGAAGAAGATGCCGTTGGCGTGGCTGTACTGGCCGCCGGAAAGAGCCTGCTGCAGGGCCATGGCCCCATGCTCGGCGGCGTAGGCGCCCAGAAGTCTGGCGGCCTGGTGGCGAGCTTCCTCGCTCCAGCCTTCCGGCACGGCGGCCGTGGCCAGCGCCTCATAGCCAGGATTGGCCGGCGGGGCGGCGGCGAAATCGATCCAGTTGCGGTTGAGGTCGACATTGTCTTCGGTGACCCGGCGCAACCAGGCGAAGCCATAGGGATTGATGGCGTGGATTAGCAGCACCGCGACGCCGGCCGGTAGGCTGGCCGCCTCGCCGCGCCGCAGCCAGTCGACCTGGGCCCCCGAGCCGCAGAATCCCTCGGCCCCATGGGTGCCGGAGATCAGGACCAGGCGGGCTGGCGCATCGGCCGGCCCGATCAGCGCCACGTCGGTGGAAAGCTCGCCCCCGTCCGGCCGCTTTTCCGGATGGGTGAAGCTCTCAAGCGCCGCGCCGGCGGCAACGGCCGCGTCACGAAACTTGATGCGCGCCCCGGCATAGTCGGCGGCGAAGCTGGCGGCGGAATCCATGCGTTCTAGCTCTCCAGGAAATGGCGGATGACCGCCTCGGCGCGCTCGGGCTGGTCGCGATGCGGGCCGTGACCGCAACCTTCGAAAATCTCCAGCCGGGCATCGGGCAGGGCGGAAAGGATTTCCTCGCTGCACGCCACCGGGGTGATCGGGTCCAGCGCCCCACACAGAATCAAGGTCGGGGTGGTGACGCGCCCTAGGGCGGGACGGAAATCCATGCTCCGCTGCTCGCCGACAACGAAATGAAACAGCACCTCGGTGCGCATGATCGCCCGAGCGCGCAAGGCCGCCGAGACCTCCGGATCGCTGGCCGGATTGTAGAGCGGCATGCAGACCCGCATGTAGTCGCCGACCCCGGCTTCTGAGGGCTCGGTCCAGAACCGCCGGGCGATGGTCTCGGCCTCGGCGCCGCCGAGCCTGGCCATCATGGCGTAGGTGTCGTCGAGGCGCATTGTGGCCGCGGTCGAGGACAGGATGAGCTTGCCGATCGCCTCGGGGTGACGGGTGGCGAAGGCCATGGCCGCCATGCCGCCAAACGACTGGCCCAGCACTACCGGTCTCTCGAGGCCCAGCGCGGCGCACAAGGCGGCCAGGTCGTCGCCCCACTGGTCGAGCGTCCAAGTGGCCGTCTCGCCGCCGGAGCGGCCGTTGCCGCGATGATCGACGTAGATCACCTGATGGGTGTCGGCGAAGCGATCGAAATAGGGCCGCATCGAGGAATGATCGAAGCCCGGGCCGCCATGCAGGACGATGAACGCAGGCCGCTCGACCATGCGATCCGGCTTCAGGCCCAGACCCGAGCCGACCGTGTCGAAGAACAGCCGCGCGCCATTGACGGTCAGATACACGCTCGAACTCCTGCCGAATTAATTCGCGGTTAGCGCGGCGCCGCGCGCTTGCCAATGGCCGGCAAACACGCCCTGATGGTTGAAAGCGCGTTCGGAGGGCGCCTCGACATGGCCTCGAAGACGCCCGGCCTGCCGCTGCGCATCGCCCTGCCGTTCTCGGCCCCGTCGATCCCGCTGACCGTGCTTGGCGTCGTGATCGCCGTCTATCTGCCGAACTTCTTCGCCGGCCAGCTTGGGGTGTCGATGGCGATGATCGGCGTGGTGCTGATGGGCGTGCGGCTCGTCGACATGCCAGTGGATGTGATCCTGGCCGCGCTGATGGACCACACGCGCTCGCGGTTCGGCCGCTACCGCCTCTGGCTGGTGGCCGGAGCGCCGGTGCTGATGGCGGCGCTGTACGCCCTGTTCATGGCCCCGCCGCGATTCAGCGCGGCCTATCTTTTCGGCTGGTACTTTACCCTGGCGCTCGGGGCCTCCATCTGCGGCTTGGCGCACCAGGCATGGACCGCCAGCCTAGCCCCCCGCTACGACGACCGCTCGCGCCTGTTCGGCCTGATCAACGCCGTCGGCGTGGCCGGGGTGCTGGTCGCCATGTCGGTGCTGATCCTTGGGCCGAGCCTGGGTCTGCGGGCTGGCGACAGTGTCAGGGCCAGCGGCTGGTTCACGATCCTGGCGACGCCCGTCTGCATGCTGCTGGCCGCCGCCGTCGCGCCAGAGACCATCGCCCCCAACATCGAGCGTCGGCCGAGTTTCGCCGACTATCGCGAGGTGCTGCTCAAGCCCGATCTGCTGCGGTTGTTCCTGGCTCAGCTCTGCCTTTCGCTTGGGCCCACCTGGATGAGCGCCATCTATCTGTTCTTTTTCGAGGATTCGCGCGGCTTCAGCAGCCAGCAGTCGTCTATCCTGCTGGCGGTCTACATCCTGGCGGGCATTCCCGGGGCCTTGCTGACCTCGGTGGTGGCGCAGAAGTTCGGCAAGCATCGCACCCTGATCGGCGCCACCACCGCCTATTCGCTCGGCCTGCTGTCGGTGTTCGTGGTCACGCATGGGAACATGGTCGTGGGCCTGCCGGTAATGCTGTTCGAGGGCATGATGGCGGCCGGTTTCGGGATGATGGTTCAAGCCATGTTGGCCGACGTCGGCGACGAGATTCGCCTGACCCAGGGTCGCCAGCGCATGAGCCTGGTCTATTCGGTCAACACCCTGGCCACCAAGATCGCCGCCGCCGCCGCCATCGGCCTGACCTTTCCGCTCCTAGAGGCTCTGGGCTTCAATCCCCGCGAAGGGGCGGTGAACACCGCAGCGGCCATCCACAATCTCGATATCGCTTTCATCGCCGGGCCGATCCTGTTCGTGATGCTGGGCGGCGCCTGCGTCATCGGCTGGAGGCTGGATGCGGCGCGCCATGGCCTCATCCGCGCCGAGCTCGACAGCCGCGACGCGGCGCTCGAGGCGCTCCAGGCCGAGCCATCCGTGGGGCCGGCATCCCTCGTCATCGCGGCGGCCGCCGAACCGGCGGGACGCTGAGCGAAGCCTCGCCCATTTCCTTCGCCCCAAAGGCGCCGTAAAGGCGGCCCCGATGCATTCCGCCCCGCCCACTCGCGGCCGCTTCGGGGCCCTGATGCTGGGCTCCATGGGCGTCGTCTTCGGCGATATCGGCACCAGCCCGATCTATACCCTCAAGACCGCCATCACCCAGGCGTCGCGCGGCGCGGTCGGGCGCGGCGAAGTGCTCGGCTGCGTTTCCCTGATATTCTGGGCATTGATGATCGTGGTGACGATCAAATACGTCACCTTGATGATGCGGGCCGACAATCGGGGCGAGGGCGGCATCCTCTCGCTCATGGCCCTGGCGCAAGGGGCGCTCGGGAAGCGCACGGCGCTGGTGCTGGCCCTTGGCATCGCGGGCGCGGCGCTTTTCTATGGCGACGCGATCATCACCCCGGCGATTTCGGTGCTCTCGGCCGTGGAAGGTCTGAGGACCGCGCCCGGGCTGGCCGCCATGCCGACTTCGGTCGTCATAGCCATCGTGCTGTTTGTGCTGATTTTTCTGTTCATGGTCCAGGCGCGCGGCACCGGCAAGGTCGGCCTGTGGTTCGGACCGATCTGCCTGGTGTGGTTCGTGGTCATCGCCGCGCTCGGGATCACGCGCATCTTCGAACAGCCGGCGATTCTACAAGCCCTATCGCCGAGCTTTGGCCTGGTGTTTCTGGCCGGCCACGGCCTGACCGGCCTGTTCGTGCTCGGCGCGGTGTCGCTAAGCATCACCGGAGCCGAGGCGCTCTACGCCGACATGGGCCATTTCGGTCGCGGACCGATCAAGGCGGCGTGGCTGTTCGTGGTCTTTCCGGCTCTGGGGCTCAACTATTTCGGCCAGGGCGCGGTGGTCTTGCGGGCCGTCGCCGAGGGCCATGCCGGCGGCAATCAGGACTGGTTCTTTCTCATGGCTCCCGACTATTTGCGGGTGCCGTTGGTGGTGCTCGGGATGGCGGCGACCGTCATTGCCAGCCAGGCGGTGATCAGCGGCGCCTATTCGATGTCGAGCGCGGCCATGCAACTGGGTCTGCTGCCGCGCCTCAGCGTCAGGCGGACCTCGGCCACCGAGGCCGGACAGATCTATCTGCCGACCGTCAATTTGCTGCTCATGGTCGGTGTCATCCTGCTGGTCGGAATCTTCAAGACCTCGGACTCCCTTGCCGACGCCTATGGCTTCGCGGTCACCGGCACGATGGTGGTGACCACCGCCCTGGCCGCCATCGTGACGCGGAAGCTGTGGCGCTGGCCCTTGTGGAGGGTCGGGCTGCTGGTGGCGCCGCTGTTTGCGGTCGACCTGGCGTTCTTCTCGGCCAATTCCCTCAAGCTGCTTTCAGGCGGCTGGGTGCCGCTGATGATCGCGGCGGCGGCGGTGGTGATCATGGGGTCGTGGCTGCGCGGCAGCGGCATCGTCGCCGCCAAGGCCCGCCGCGAGCGCATCCCCCTCAGCGATTTCCTGGCCGCTTTGGCGCGCAAACCCCGCCACACGGTGAGCGGCACGGCGATCTACCTGACCCCCGACCCGGACCTGACGCCAGGGGCCATGCTGCACATCCTCAAGCACAACAGTGTGCTGCATGAGCACAACGTCATCGTGACGGTGAAGACGGCCGACGAGCCGCGCGTCGCCGCCGCCGATCGCGGTCATAGCGAGGCGATCGTCGCGGGTTTCACCCGCGTCACCCTGTCGTTCGGGTTCATGGAGCGGCCGGATGTCCCGACCGCCCTGGCCGCCCTCGACCCAGCCTGGCGGTCGACGAAGGTGTCCTATTTCCTCGGCCGACGCTCGATCGTGGCCGGTCGCGGCCATGGGCTGCGGCGCCTGCTCGACCGCATCTTTCTGGCCCTGGCGCGCAATTCGGCCGACCCCAGTGAGGTGTTCGCCATCCCCCCCGGCCGGGTGGTCGAGATGGGCGTCCAGATGGCGCTCTAGAGGCCAACGGCGAAGGCTGGCGTTTTGCGCCGCGCCGCGCCTAAAAGCTTTCCAGGCTTGGGGAATGCGGCGATGGCGGACTGGCGCAATTGGTCGGGCAGCGTGAGCGCCCATCCGCGGGCCATCGCTTCGCCCCAGACCGAAGTCGAGCTCCAGAGACTGGTGCGGGAAGCGGAACGGGTGCGGGTGGCTGGCTCGGGGCATTCATTCATGCCGCTGTGCGAGACCGATGGCCTGCTGATCAGCCTGCTGGATATGCAGGGCGGCATCGATATCGCTCCGGATCGCACGCGCGCCTGGGTTCCCGCCGGCATGCCGATCGGGGCGCTCACCGCCGCCTTGTGGGATGAGGGGCTATCGCTCGCCAACCAGGGCGATATCGACAAGCAGGCGATCGCCGGGGCCCTGTCGACGGCGACGCATGGCACCGGGCGCACCCTGGGGGCTCTGTCGACCTTCGCGACCGCCTATCGTCTTGTCCTGGCCGACGGATCGGTGGTCGAATGCGACGCCCAGCGTGAGACCGACTTGTTCCAGGCTCAACGAGTCAGCCTAGGCGCTTTCGGCGTTGCGACGCGGATCGAGATCGCCGTCACCCCGGCCTATCGGCTGCGCGAGACCCTACGCCGGGTTCCGGTGGCCGAACTTCTGGAGGGCTGGGACGCCCTGGCCGACGCCCACAGGCACGTGGAGTTCTTCACCTTTCCCTATGCCGACGAGGCCTTGTTGAAGATCCTCGAGCCGGTCGAGGAGGGTGACGATCGTCCCGGGGCCGATATCGAAAGCGGAGCCCTGCAGCTGATCTGCGATCTGACCCGGTGGATCCCGCCGCTGGCCGGACCGCTGCAGCGGATGATCACCAAGGCCATGGGCTCGGCGACGCGCGCCGCGCCGGCCTATCGGATCTTTCCCTCCGAGCGGCCGACGAAATTCGAAGAGATGGAATATGAGCTGCCGGCCGCCGCCGGGGCCGGGGCCCTGCGCGCCGCCATCGCCGAGGTGCGCAAGCGCCGGTTTCCGATCATCTTCCCGTTCGAATACCGGACCGTCGCCGCCGATGACATCTGGCTGTCGCCGATGAGCGGCCGCGATTGTATCTCCATTTCCTTCCACCAATACGCCAAGATGCCCTGGCGCGAACCGTTCGCGGCCATCGAAGGCGTGTTCGCCGAGCACGGCGGCCGGCCGCACTGGGCCAAGCGCCACACCCTGACCTCGGAGGATGTTCTGCGGCTCTATCCTGACGCACCGCGCTGGGGCGAAGAGCGCAAGCGCATCGATCCGTCGGCCAAGTTCCTGAACGCGCACCTGCGCGACCTTTTCGCTTTTTCGCTCTGAAGGCCCGCGAATGAACTCTCCCAACGCCCATCTGATCGGCCGCCAGGGCGGGCGACGCGATCTCGCCACGCCGGCGTTGCTGATCGATCTCGAGGCTCTGAACCGCAATATCCAGGCGATGGCGCGCTTCGCCGCAGCCGCGGGAGTCAAGCTCAGGCCGCACGCCAAGACCCACAAGTGCGTCGAAGTCGCCACCCTGCAGATCGCCGCCGGCGCGGTCGGAATCTGCTGCGCCAAGCTTGGCGAGGCCGAAGCGCTGGCGGCCGGCGGGGTCGGGCCGATCCTGATCACCTCGCCGGTGGTCGGACCGACCGGGGTGGCACGGCTCAAGGTCCTGGCGGAGACCTCGCCCGGGCTGATGGCGGCGGTCGATCATCCGCGCGGCGTCGACGCCCTGGCGGCGGCCGGCGTGACCATGCCGCTGCTGGTCGATATCGATCCGGGCATCCATCGCACCGGCGTCGCCGATGCGGCGGCCGCCATCGCCCTGGCCCAGCGGATCGCCGCCGCCCCGGGATTGAGCTTCGCCGGGGTGCAGTTCTATTGCGGCATGCAGCAGCATATCGAGAGCTTCGCCGAGCGCCGCGCGGCGATTACCGAGCGCACGGCCTATCTGTCCGATATCATCGCCGGCTTGGCCGAGGCGGGGTTGAAGCCTGGGATCGTCAGCGGCGGGGGCACCGGCACCCATCGCATCGATGCGAACCTCGGCGTGTTCACGGAACTGCAGGTCGGCTCCTATGTGTTCATGGACCGGCAGTACGAGATCTGCGACCTCACCGGCGATGGCGGCGCGCCGTTCGAGACGGCGCTGATGGTCGAGGCGCGCGTGATCAGCGCCAGCCATCCGTTCATGGCCACCCTCGACGCCGGCTTCAAAGCCTTCGCCACCGATGCTGGCGCCCCGCCCATCCTGGCCGGCGCGCCGGAAGGATCGACCTATCACTTCATGGGCGATGAACAGGGCTGCGTCATCCCGCCGGCCGGCCTGGCGCCGCCAGCCTGGGGCGAGGCCGTGACACTGGCGGCGCCGCACTGCGATCCGACCGTAAATCTCTACGACGCCTATCATCTGGTTCGCGGCGACACCCTGACGGACATCTGGCCGATCCAGGCGCGCGGCCGCTCCGCCTAGAGCCCGGTGCGATCGAGCAAATTCGCCCGATCGTTCATCGCGCCGGCTTCCCGTACGTGGCGGAAGGCGACTAAGTTCGTCGGCGGAGATCCCCATGACCGCTATCGATGACGCCACCCTCGACGCCGCGCTGGCCGAGGCGCATTTGCCGGCCCTGCTGGCCGCCCTGGTGCATCTGACCGGCGACGAGAGCCTGTTGAGCGAGGCGCATCGGCCCACCTATGTGCTGATGGCCGACAACAACTCCGGAGGCTATCCGGAGGCCGTGCAGGCCGCGCTCCGCACTCGCGCCAAGGCCGCGATCCGCGCCCATCTGGCCGGCGCGCCGATGCCGCCGCCGCCCTCGGGCAAAACGCTCCGGCGGATGATGGATCTGGTCGCCGGAGCCGAGATTCCCGATCACTACGCCCCCTTCCTGCTCGACGAGCTCAACCTCGATGGGGTCACGACCAAAACGCCGGACTGGAGCGCGCCAAAGCTCACCGCCGCCGCCAAACGCCTGCATGTCATCGTTATCGGGGCGGGGATGAGCGGTATCCTGGCCGGCATTCGCCTCAAGCAGGCCGGCGTCGATTTCACCATCTTGGAAAAGAACGCCGATGTCGGCGGCACCTGGCTGGAGAACGGCTACCCCGGCTGCCGGGTCGATAATCCTAACCATATGTATTCCTATTCCTTCGAGCCCAACCACGATTTCCCGCAGTTCTATTCGACCCAGCCGGTGCTGCTCGACTACTTCCGCCGCATCGCCGCCAAGCACGACCTGCGTCCGCGCATCCGCTTCGAGACCGAGGTTACGCTGGCCGAATTCGACGAGGATCGCGCGCTCTGGCGCATCGAGGCCCGGCGACCGGACGGGGCGCACGCAACTTTCGAGGCCCAGGCGATCATCACCGCCGTCGGCCAGCTTAACCGCCCACGCATGCCCGACATCGAGGGCCGTGAGAGTTTCGCCGGTCCGAGCTTCCATTCGGCCCGCTGGCGCCATGACGTCACGCTGGCCGGCAAGCGCGTCGCGGTCATCGGCACCGGGGCCAGCGCCTATCAGTTCGTG
>DATBOH010000141.1:0-7995 GCA_036553915.1 Caulobacteraceae bacterium
ATGCCGACGGTCATCCAGGGCGGCATCCACTAAGCCATGAAAGCCAAGGTCGAAGTGTTTCTAAAGCCCGGCGTCCTGGACGTTCAGGGCAAGGCGGTGGAGAACGCGCTGCATTCGCTCGGCTGGCCGGGCGCCAGTGAGGTCCGCGTCGGGCGCGTGATCACCTTCAGCCTTGCCGCCGAGACCGAGGATGCGGGTCGTCGCGACGTCGAGGCGATGAGCGCGCGGCTGCTCGCCAACCCGGTGATTGAAAGCTACCGCGTCGAGATCACCCCATGAAGGCCGCCGTGGTGGTCTTCCCCGGCTCCAACTGCGACCGCGACTGCAAGACCGCCATCGAGCGCTCGACGGGAGCCAAGGTCGCGATGGTCTGGCATGCCGAAACCGACCTGCCCCCCGGGCTCGACCTGATCGTGCTCCCTGGCGGCTTCGCCTATGGCGACTACCTGCGCGCCGGGGCCATGGCCGCGCTGTCGCCGGTGATGGCGGCGGTCAAGACGGCGGCCTCCCGCGGCGTCGCCGTGGCCGGAATCTGCAATGGATTTCAGGTGCTCTGCGAGGCCGGCATGCTGCCCGGGGCCCTGCTGCGCAACGCCGGCCTGAAATATGTCTGCCGGCCGGTGGCGCTCGATGTCGTCAACGGCCAAACCCGGTTTACCGCCGCCTATGGCGAGCAGCGCGTCGCCGTGATGACGGTCGGCAATGGCGAAGGGGCCTATTTCGCTGATGACGCAACGCTCGATCGCCTGGAGGGCGAGGGTCTAGTAGCCTTCCGCTACCGCGAAAATCCCAACGGTTCGCGGCGCGATATCGCTGGCATCGTCGACCCCACCGGTCACCTCCTGGGGCTGATGCCGCACCCCGACCGGGCCTTCGAAGCCGCCCTCGGCTCGGCCGACGGGGCGCTGGTGTTCCAAAGCATACTGGGGCGCGCCTGAGGAAGAGGGGGCGGCCGCCTTTTGGCGACCGCCCTCCCCGGGGACTCGACTCTACGTGTTAACGCTCAGCGCTTGGCGGTGGCGGTGTTTGCCGCCGCGGTATTGCAACGCTCCAGAGAGCCGGCATTGAGGGTCTTGAAGTCGGAGCCGTAGGCCGAGATCGCGCCGACTTTCCGGACCAATTCGCGGCAGGCGTTGACGCCTTGGGCGGTGTCGGGCGCGATGGAAGCGACGCAAGCGTTACCCGAGCAATCCCACACCGCATCGGCGGCGATGAACTTCACGCGAGTCGGCTGGGCCTGATCGAGCGTGGCGGTGACGGTGACTTCGGCAAGGGCCGAGCCAGCGAGGGCGAAGGTAGCCAGTACAGTGGCGATGGCGAGCTTCATGGTGCAGCCTTTCTTTAAGAAAAACTATCCGCATTTCCGCGTTGAGCGCGGAACTTTTGGAAGTGAATGCGTTCCGATCAGCCTGGTCGCCGGATGCCCCCGTTGAGCCCGACCTCGGAACTTGACACTGATTAGATACCAAGGTTCAGGAGGAATGCAAGCGAAATTTTGACAACGTTTAGATATCGGCGTTCATATTGCGCTGCGGTCGCCCTATTTGTGCCATGCAGCATCGCCTCGCGCGATGGCGGAATCGCCGCGCCCAGGCTACAAGCCCTGCCAATGACCGCCCCCAGCCGCCCGATGGCCGACGCCGCCACCGATTTCGGTCTGCGTCCCGAAGAATATGCCCTGATCGTCCGGCGGCTCAATCGCGAGCCGAACCTGGTTGAACTGGGTGTGTTTTCGGTGATGTGGAGCGAGCACTGTTCCTACAAATCCTCGCGCCTGCACCTGCGTAAACTCCCGACCGAGGGTGCGTGCGTGATTCAAGGTCCGGGCGAAAACGCTGGCGTCATCGCCATTGGCGATGGCCAGGCGATCGTCTTCAAGATGGAATCGCATAACCACCCCTCGTTCATCGAGCCTTACCAGGGGGCGGCGACCGGCGTCGGCGGCATCATGCGCGATGTATTTACCATGGGCGCCCGTCCGATCGCTCTGCTCAATGCGCTGCGTTTTGGCGAACCATCGCACCCGCGAACACGATCCCTGGTGGCCGGTGTCGTCGCCGGGATTGGCGGCTACGGCAATTGCGTCGGGGTGCCGACGGTAGCAGGCGAGACCGCCTTCGACCGTGGCTACAACGGCAATATTCTGGTCAACGCCATGTGTGTCGGCCTCGCCGATGCCGACAAGATTTTCTATTCAGCAGCTCCGGCTTCGGGGCTCCCCGTCGTGTACTTCGGCTCCAAGACCGGGCGCGACGGCATTCACGGGGCCACCATGGCCTCGGCCGAGTTCGATGACGCTTCGGATGAAAAGCGCCCGACCGTCCAGGTTGGCGACCCCTTCGCCGAGAAGCTGCTCATCGAAGCCACCCTGGAGTTGATGGCCAGCGGTGCGGTGGCGGCTATCCAGGACATGGGCGCGGCCGGCCTCACCTCCTCGTCGGTGGAGATGGCCGGCAAGGGCGGCGCCGGCATCGAACTGGATCTCGACAAGGTTCCGCAGCGTGACGCCAACATGACCGCCTATGAAATGATGCTCTCGGAGAGCCAGGAGCGGATGCTGGCCATCCTCAAGCCCGGCCGTGAGGCGGATGGCGAGCGAATCTTCGCGAAATGGGGCCTGGACGCGGCGGTCATTGGCCAGACCACCGACAGCGGCCACCTGGTGCTGCGCCATGGCGGTGCGATCATCGCCGATCTGCCGCTCGCTCCGCTCACCGACGACGCGCCGCTCTACGACCGGCCGTGGACTCCCGCCCCGTGCCGCCCGCGCCTGGCGGCCGCGGGCGCGCCGGCTCCAAGCGACTGGCGCGCTGCGGTGCTGAAACTGGTGAGCGCCCCCGACATGGCCTCGAAGCGCTGGCTGTGGGAGCAATACGATCGCCACGTGATGGCCGACACGCTCGAAGATTCGGCCACCGGCGCCGATGCCGGGGTGGTGCGGGTGCATGGATCCGAAAAGTCCATAGCCGTGACGTCCGATTGCACGCCCCGCTACGTCGCCGCCGACCCGCGCGTGGGCGGGGCCCAGGCGGTCGCCGAAGCCTGGCGCAACCTCACCGCCGTCGGTGCGACGCCCCTGGCGATCACCGACAATCTCAATTTCGGCAACCCGGAGCGCCCGGAGATCATGGGACAGATCGTCGGCGCCATCGAGGGCATGGCCGAAGCCTGCCAGGCGCTGGCGTTCCCGGTCGTGAGCGGCAATGTCTCGCTCTACAACGAGACCAGTGGCGCGGCCATTCCGCCGACCCCAGTGGTCGGGGCGGTTGGCCTGATCGGTCCTGGCCAGGGGCGCGCCGACTTCGCCTCGATGCGCGACGGCGAAAGTCTGATTCTCGTGGGCGAAACGGTCGGCGCGCTTGGGGCCAGCCTGTATCTGCGTGAGATCCTCGGCCGCGAGGATGGCGCGCCGCCGCCAGTCGACCTCGACGCCGAGCGCCGCAATGGTGATTTCATCCGTACGCTGATCAATGGCGGCGTCGTGCGTACGGTTCACGACCTCTCCGACGGCGGTTTGATAGCCGCGGCGGCCGAAATGGCCCTGGCCTCTAAGGTCGGAATTGTCCTCGATCTCCCGGCCGACGACGCCCCTCATGCGTGGCTGTTCGGAGAAGACCAGGCGCGCTATCTGGTCGCCAGCGCCACCCCCCTAGACCTGATCGCCACCGCCAAGCAGGCCGGGGTGACCGCCCGGCCGATCGGGATGGCCCAAGGAGAGGCGCTTGCCGTTCGGGATCTCTTCAGCCTTTCGCTCGCCGAACTCCGCGACGCCCACGAAGGCTGGATGCCGGCCTACATGCGCGGCGTCTGAGGATCGGCCTCGCGCAGCCATTGCGCGGTCAGCGGTTTGGGGACCCAGGCTTCGCTGGCCTTGGCGGCGGCCCGCAAGGCCACCACGGAGGTGGTGGTGCAGATCGGATCGCCCGGCTTCATTTCCAGTCCGGACAACGGCTTGGCCGTGCCGCCGGCGCTGTCATTCTTGGGCGGCGGTCCGCATTGGACCGGCCACATCGCCACCGCGACGATGCGCCCCTGAGGGTCGGTCCTAATCGGCCTCATGCCGGCGTAGACATAGGGACGAAAGTTCAGCTTGACGTCGCCGGAGACGTCGGCCTGGGCCTGGAGGATCCGCGGGCTACCCGCGGCCACGACCAGCGGCTGCACCGACCAGACCGCCGGATTGACGTCGCGATTGTAGTAGACCACCGTCTCGCCCGAGACGACAAATCCGCCGGCGCAACTGGGCCAATCGCTCAGCGGCTTGGTCACGTCGACCTGGCAATCGGCTTCGGCCTCCATGCGCCACAGTCCGTCACGCATCGGCGCGGCCCCGACGGCGTCAGCCTTGGAGAGCAGCGGCGTCTTGGTCACCAGGGCGTTGCAGGCGCCGAGCATCAGTCCCAGCGCCACGCCGGCGATCGAAGTTGTCCTGCTCATCGCCGTGCCCCCGTGAAGCGACCATGCTATAGGCGCCAGGCCAGTACGCACAGGAGTGGTCCGCGTGCCTATCGCCCTCGCCGAACTCGAAGCCGATCTCGCCACCGCTTTCCCGGACGCAGCGATCACCATCGAGGATCTGGCCGGCGATGGCGACCACTATCGGGCCAAGATCGTATCGGCGGCTTTCGCCGGGCTTTCGCGGGTGCGCCAGCACCAGCTCGTCTACGCGGCCTTGAAAGGCAAGATGGGCGGAGCGCTGCACGCCCTGGCGCTGGAAACGGCAGCCCCGGCTTGACCGCGCGCTTCACCATCCCTAGCTCTTCGGCCAACGCCTGCTGGAAACCATCATGACCGTTACCGCCGAGACCGCCACCGCCCACGCCTTCATCGCCAAAACCATCGCCGACCATCCGGTGGCCTTGTTCATGAAGGGTACGCCTGACCAGCCTGGCTGCGGGTTCTCCGCCGTGGTGGTGCAGATCCTCGACCACCTTGGAGTCGAATTCGTCGGCGTCAACGTGCTCCAGAACGATGAGCTGCGGCAGGGCGTCAAGGCCTATTCGGACTGGCCGACCATCCCGCAGCTCTATGTAAAAGGCGAGTTCGTCGGCGGCTGCGACATCGTCCGCGAGATGTATCAGTCGGGCGAGCTGAAAGGCTTGCTGGCCGAAAAAGGCGTCGCCGTCGGCTGACGCCCGTCGCTAAAACGAGTCCGAAGCCCGATCAGGACGCGTAGTATTCGACCACCAGATTCGGCTCCATCCGCACCGGATAGGGCACCTCGGCCAGTTCCGGATTGCGCAGCAGCTTGACGCTCATCGCCTTGGCGTCGACCTCCAGATAGTCGGGCGTGTCGCGCTCGGCGAGTTGCAGCGCTTCGAGCACCAGGGCCATGTTACGCGAGCGTTCGCGCACCTGGACCACGTCGCCCAGCTTGACCCGATAGGAGGCGATGTTCACCCGCCGCCCATTCACCTGCACGTGGCCATGGTTGACGAATTGCCGGGCCGAAAACACTGTCGGCGTGAACTTGGCGCGATAGACAACCGCGTCAAGGCGGGCTTCGAGCAAGGCGATCAGGTTCTCCGAGGTGTTGCCCTTGCGGCGGGCGGCCTCGTCATAGGTGCGTGAGAACTGCTTCTCGGTCAGGTTGCCGTAGTAGCCCTTGAGCTTCTGCTTGGCGCGCAGCTGCAGGCCGAAATCCGACACCTTGTTCTTGCGGCGCTGACCATGCTGGCCGGGACCGTAGGCGCGCTTGTTGATCGGACTCTTGGGGCGACCCCAGATGTTTTCACCCATCCGGCGGTCGATCTTGTACTTCGCCGACTGGCGCTTGGACATGATACGACTCTCTTCATCGATGCGGTCCGGCCTCTTCAGGAGCGAAGAGGCGATTGCAACGGCGGCGCACGCATCACCCGTCAAGCATCACACGCCAAGGAGGCCCCCGGCGCGGGAAGGCGCGGCTTATCGTCCGAACGGCCCGTCAGTGTCAAGGCGCGCCCCCTTGTCCGAGTCGGAGGATCAGCCGAGGCTGGCGAGGAGCGGAAGGACCCCTCCGGGATGACCACGATCGCCCTTGACCGCCCGATCTCCGACGACACGCTCGGCCATCCGAAGGGCCTCTGGGTGCTGGCCGGCACGGAAATCTGGGACCGCGTCTCCTTCTATGGCATGCAGGCGCTCCTGGTCCTGTACATGGTTGGCGCACTGCTGCTGCCCGGCCGCATCGAGCATATCGCCGGCTTTTCGGTCTTCCGCCGGGCCATAGAAGCGGTCACCGGGCCCCTCAGCGTCCAGGCGCTCGCCACCCAGATCTTCGGCCTCTACATCGGCATGGTGACGCTGACGCCATTGCTCGGCGGCATTCTCGGCGACCGCTGGCTCGGCCGGAGACGGGCCATCGTCATCGGGGCCCTGCTGATGACCGCTGGCCACTTCTGCATGGCGTTCGACCAATCCTTTCTCGCCGCCCTGGCCCTCATCGTTCTGGGTTGCGGCTTCCTGCGCGGCAATGTCGCTCCGCAGATTGGCGATCTGTATGACCGCGAGGACCGTCGGCGCGATACGGCCTTTCAGATCTATGGCGCGGTGATCAATTTCGGCGCCTTCATCGCCCCGATCATCACCGGCGCTCTTGGCGCCGCCTGGGGCTGGCATGTCGGCTTTGGTTTCGCCGGCTTTGGCATGCTCATCGGCCTCGTTGTCTACCTTTCCGGACAACGTCTGTTGCCGCCCGAGCGTCCGCGTGGACCGCGCGCGCCGCGCGCCGCCCTTAGCGCGGGAGATGGGCGGATCATCGGCTTTCTGCTCGTGCTTGCGCCGGTGGTGGCTCTGTTCTGGGTCGCTCAGTCACAGGTCTGGAACACCTACAACCTGTGGGCGCGCGACCATGTGGAGCTCAACCTGGGCGGTTTCCAGGTTCCGGTGCCGTGGCTGCAATCTCTGGATGGCCTGGCGCCGTTTCTACTGGTGCCGCCAGTGCTGGCCCTCTGGCGCTTCCAGTCCAAGCACGGCCGCGAGCCGGACGAATTCGCCAAATGCGCCATTGGATGCTTCATCTTCGCCGGGGCCACGCTGATCCTCGCCGCGAGCCAGTTCGTCGTCGACGGCGCCGGGCGCACGCCGATCTTCATGGCCGTGCTGTTCCACCTGACCTCGAACCTCGGCTGGGTGTATTTCGCCCCGACGGTCACGGCGCTCTATTCCCGTCTGGCGCCGGCCCGCGTCAACGCCACGCTGATCGCGGTGTCGCAGATCGCCGTGACCCTGGGCAGTCTCACCTCTGGCCGTCTCGGCGCCCTATATGAGCGACTGCCGGTAAGCGAGTTCTGGGCCCTGCATGCGGCGAGCGCGGCGCTCGGCGGGGTGCTGATGCTGGCGTTTGGACTCTATGTGCGGCGGCGAGCGCGCTCACTGGCCTAGGATTTCTTAGCGGCCAATTTCTCCAGCACCTTGCCACGGCCATGCGAGAGAGCGGTGATGACGCCGCGCAACGTCCGCACCTCTTGATCGTTGAAGCCGGCCCGGCCCAGGGCCACGCGCAGATTGCGCACCATGGAGGCGCGCTTTTCCGGCGGATGGAAGAAGCCGGCGGCGTCAAGTTCTGTCTCCAGGTGACGATACATCCCGGCCAAAGCCGCCCCGGCCGCCGGTTCCGGCGGCGTTTCGAAGCCCGGCGGCGGAGGCGCTTCGCCGCTCATCCGCCACTCATAGGCGAGTATGGCGACGCTCTGAGCCAGATTGAGCGAGCGGAAGCGGGCGTCGACAGGTGCGGTGATCAGGGCCTGGGCCAGGGCGATGTCGTCGGCGGTCAGGCCGGCGCGTTCGCCGCCGAACAGCAAGCCGCAGGCCTGGCCGGCCCCGGCCGCCGCCCGCAAGCGCAAGGCCGCCTCGCGCGGTCCGAACACCGGCAGAAACGCCTCGCGCGGCCGGGCGCTGGTCGCAAGGACCAGCGACAGATCGGCGATGGCGTCTTCGAGACGGTCGAACACCCTGGCCTGGTCGAGCGGCCAATCGGCCCCCGATGCGCTGGCCCAGGCGCGCTCCTGCGGC
>DATBOH010000175.1:0-8956 GCA_036553915.1 Caulobacteraceae bacterium
GAATCGAATGGGCGTCTTTTATGAGTTCTTCGCCGGCGGCGGCATGGCCCGCGCCGGCCTTGGTCCCTCGTGGTCCTGCCTGTTCGCCAATGATTTCGACCCCAAAAAAGCGGCCAGCTACGCCGCGAATTGGGGTGCCGGCCATCTGAAGGTTGGTGACGTCGCCAAAGTGACGCCGGCGGACTTGCCGGGCACCGCTGATCTCGCCTGGGCGTCGTTCCCTTGCCAGGACCTGTCGCTGGCTGGTGCTGGCGCTGGATTGTCGGGGCGCAGGTCCGGCGCTTTCCATGCCTTCTGGCGATTGATGCAAGGCCTCGCCGATGACGGTCGCGCGCCCCCTATCGTGGCCATGGAAAATGTTCTGGGGGCGCTCACATCGCACGGCGGAGCCGACTTTGCCGCCATCGGCCGCGCCTTCGCCGACGGCGGCTATCGCCTGGGACCGCTGGTGATCGATGCCGCCTGCTTCACTCCACAGTCGCGACCGAGGCTCTTCATGATCGGGCTGCGTCGCGATCTGACCCCGCCGCCGGATCTGGTCACGGCGACGGCGGCGGAGCCGTTTCACCCACCGGCCTTGCGCCGAGCAGTCGAGCGCGCCGGCCTCCCGGTGCTGTGGTGGCGCTTGCCGGAACCGCCGCGTCGCAATGTCGAACTGGCTGACATCCTTGATCCCGACGCCGCCTGCGTGTGGCGCACGCCAGCGCAAACCAACCGGTTGCTGGCGCTGATGAGTCCGGACCACCTGGCGCGCGTTCGATCCGCCCAGGGCCAGGGCGGCCGGCGCGTCGGGACAGTGTTTCGGCGGACTCGGCCCGGTCCTGACGGAGGGCGTCGGCAACGGGCGGAGGTGCGCTTCGACGGCCTGGCCGGCTGCCTGCGCACGCCGGCCGGGGGGTCGAGCCGGCAACTGCTTCTGACCGTCGAGGGCGAGCGCGTCCGTTCACGTTGGCTGACTGGACGCGAAATGGCGCGGCTGATGGGTTTGCCGGAGGAATATCGCCTGCCAGCCAGAGCCACATCCGCCTGCGCGGTGATGGGCGATGGAGTGGTCGCGTCCGCCGTGCGCGCCCTGGCCGCCGACCTCTTCGAGCCGCTGCTGGACGGACTGGAAATCGCCGCGCCGCCCGCGCATATGTCTTTGACGATGATAGATGCGCTCTATTCAGAGAAGATTCTCACCCTGGCCGCCAATTTGCCGCGCGCCGGGCGTCTCGGCGCGCCTCAGGCGAGCGCCGAAAAGGTTTCCAAGCTATGCGGCAGCCGGGTCGTCGCCGATGTGGTGATGGACGGCGAGCAGGTGGCCGATTTCGCCCAGGAGGTTAAGGCCTGCGCTCTGGGCCAGGCGGCCGCCGCGGTTCTTGGAGCCAGCGTCATCGGAGCCAAGGTCGGGGAAATCGAAATGGCCAGAGACGCCTTCCGTGCTATGTTGAAACACGGCGGCGCTCCGCCGCAGGGGCGCTTCGCGGATCTCGTTATGCTCGAACCGGTCAAGGACTATCCTGCGCGCCACGCCTCGGCCCTGTTGGCTTTCGAGGCGACGGCGGAGGCTTGCCGCCGGGCGATGGCGCGAACTAGTCCCGCCGACGCGGCTTGAACGGCCCAGCCGTTCGCGCATAGCCGGCCGCTCGGCATGTCCGTCTACCGCAGCGTCGTCCGCGCCGGCCACTGGGCCTATAAGGCGACGCTTTCGCCGTGGATCGGCCGCCAGTGCCGCTTTCAGCCGACCTGTTCGGACTATGCGGCCGAGGCTCTGATCCTTCACGGTCCGGTTCGCGGCGGCTGGCTGGCCGCCCGCCGACTGTGCCGATGCCACCCTCTCGGCGGCCAGGGATTTGACCCGGTGCCGCCGGCGACTGAAAGACAGAACGATGATCGAACTGATATTTCCCGATGGAAAGGCCCGCTCCTTCGACGATGGGGTGAGCGGCAAGGACGTAGCCGCGGCGATCTCGCCGTCGCTGGCCAAGAAAGCGGCGCTCATAAAACTCGACGGTGAGCTGCGCGATCTGGCGCGGCCGCTTGAGCGTGGCGGCGCGATTGAGATCCTCACACGCGACAGCCCCGAGGCCTTGGAGGTCATTCGCCACGACACGGCGCATGTGCTCGCCGAAGCGGTACAGGAACTATTCCCCGGAACCCAGGTGACCATCGGCCCCAATGTCGAGGATGGTTTCTACTACGACTTCGCCCGCGCCGAGCCGTTCTCCCTCGACGATCTGGCCAGCATTGAGGTTCGAATGCGTGAAATCGTCGATCGCGACGAGCCGATCCGCCGTGAAGTCTGGGATCGCGGCGAAGCCATCGTCCACTTTCGTGGCATCGGCGAGGCCTACAAGGCCGAACTCATCGAGAGCATTCCGGCTGGCGAACCGGTTACCGTCTACCGGCAGGGAGATTGGAAGGACCTATGCCGGGGGCCGCATTTGCCGTCGACACGGCATGTCGGCAAGGCCTTTCGCCTGACCAAGCTCGCCGGCGCCTATTGGCGTGGCGACCAGCGCAACGCGCAACTGCAACGTATCTATGGCACCGCCTGGGCCAGCGAGGCGGCGCTCGCCCAGCATCTGGAGCGAATCGCCGAAGCCGAGAAGCGCGACCACCGCAAGATCGGCGTGGCCATGGATCTCTTCCACATCCAGGAAGAGGGCCGCGGGATGGTCTTCTGGCACCCCAAGGGCTGGACCCTCTATCGCCTGCTGGTCGACTACATGCGCCGGCGGCTTGAGAGCGTCGGCTATGTCGAGGTCAAGACACCGCAGGTGCTCGACCGCTCGCTGTGGGAACGTTCCGGCCATTGGGAGAAATTCCACGCCAATATGTTCGTTTGCGAGACCAACGAGGGCGAGACTCTGGTCGTCAAACCGATGAATTGCCCTGGTCACGTGCAGATCTTCAATCACGGTCAGCGCAGCTATCGCGACTTGCCATTGCGCATGGCCGAGTTCGAGGGGCTACATCGCAACGAGGGGTCGGGTGGGCTGTTGGGCCTGTTGCGGGTCCGCCAGATGGCTCAGGACGATGGCCATATCTTCTGCACCGACGATCAGATCGAGGCCGAGACGGTCGATTTCGTGACCCTGTTGCGCAGCGTCTATGAAGACCTCGGCGTCGAGCTGCATTCGGTGAAACTGGCCCTGCGGCCGGAAAAGCGGTTCGGGACCGACGCACAATGGACGATCGCCGAGGACACCCTTGAACGAGCGGCCATCGCCGCCGGCGTGAGTGTCGAACGCCTTCCGAACGAGGGCGCCTTCTACGGGCCCAAGCTCGAATTCCATCTGAAGGACGCAATTGGCCGGACATGGCAATGCGGCACCCACCAGCTCGACTATGTGCTGCCTGAACGCCTCGACGCCGCCTACATCGGCGAGGACGGGGCCAAGCATCGGCCGGTAATGCTGCATCGCGCCGTTCTGGGTTCGCTCGAACGATTTCTTGGCGTGCTCATCGAACACTATGCTGGAGCGTTCCCGTTCTGGCTGGCGCCGGTGCAGGTGGTCGTGGCGACGATCACGTCCGAAGCCGACGCCTACGCCAGCCAGGTCGCGGCCAAGCTGCGGGCGGCCGGCCTCAGGATCGAAACCGACCTGCGCAACGAGAAGGTCGGCTATAAGATTCGGGAGCACTCCCTGGCCAAGGTCGCGGTGATCGCCGTCGTCGGCAAGCGCGAGGCCGAGGAAGGCATGGTGGCCCTGCGCCGCCTCGGCTCTCAGGCCCAGACCGTAATGTTGCTCGACGAGGCTGTAGCTGCCCTGGCGACCGAAGCAGTCCCGCCTGATCTGAGGCGCTAAACCCCCGGCGACAGCGCTACTGTGAGATGGCCGCTCGCGATGTCCAGCTCGGGAACGGCTTCGCGAGTGAACGGCGCCCACCAGCTCGGCGCGCCGTCGCCAGGATCGATCTCGAGCATGTCGCCGGCCCCAAAATCGGCCACCGACTTGATGACGCCGAGCGCCGCGCCATCCGGAGCCCGGACCGCCAGGCCGATGAGGTCGGCGAGATAATACTCATCCTCCGCCGTCGGCGGCAGGGTATCGCGCTCCACATGCAGGCGCAGGCCGCGCAAGGCTTCGGCTTGCTCGCGGGTGGCGATTTCCCGCGCCCGGGCGATCAGGCCGCCCTTGACGGGCCGCCCGCCGATGAGCGTGAGCAGCGGATGGCCGTCTGCGTCCCGCAACGGCCCATAGGCGATCAGGCTCATCGGATCGGCCGTGTGGGCCGTGAGCCGCACCTCGCCGTGCACGCCAAAGGCGCCCGCCGCCTGGGCGACCAGGATCAGTCGCGACATAGCCAGGCCCCGGTCAGGCCTTCTCCGCTTCGGTCTCGGCTTCCGGCGCCCCTACAGCCTCCGCCACCGGCGCGTCAGATTGGGCCGGCGGTTCAGCTTCCACTGCTGGTTCGGGTTCGGCAGGCGCTTCGATCGGCGGCTCGGCCGGGACGGGCTCCGGTTCCACCGCCGGCTCCTCGACGGGTGTCGGCGCCGGCTCGGGATCGGCTGGCGTCGGCGCTTCGACCGGGGTGGGCTCGGTAACGGTTTCCGCTGGCGCTTCCTCGGCGACCGTCTCCGGCTCAGGAGCTGCGGGCTCCTCCGCCGCGGGCTCCGGCTGGGCGGCCCGGGCCGCTTCGCGTTCGGCGCGCTCAGTCACCCGTTCCTTGGCCTTGGCGTGCGGCTCGCCCTTTTTGAGGTTGCTGCCGGGCTCCCATTTGGCAAGTCCCTGGGCAGCCAGGAAACGCGCCACGCGGTCGGTCGGCTGGGCGCCCTTGGAAAGCCATTCGGAAATCCGATCGGCGCGCAAGCTCACGCGCTTCGGATCGTCCTTCTTGAGCAGCGGGTCATAGGCCCCGACCTTTTCAATAAATCGGCCATCGCGTGGCGAATGGCTGTCGGCGACCACGATCGCATAATAGGGGCGCTTCTTGGCGCCGCCGCGAGCCAGGCGAATCTTCAGCATTGTCTCAGGTATCCTTCACGAATTCAGGGTTTGCGGAATGGATTGAATGGAGCGCCGCCCAGGCCTGGCAAGGCTGGGCCGCGGCCGGCCGCGGGCAGCAGTGGCTGACCGGAGGCCCCCGCCTCTCGCAGCGCCGCCTCGGCCTCCGGGCCCATGACCTTGCCGCCCAGCGCCTGCAGGGCGTCCATGCCGCCCTGGCCGCCCAAGCCCATCATCCCGGCCATGCGGGCAAAACCCTTGCCGCCGCCCTTGGCCATCATCTTGAAAGCGTCCTGCATCTGCCGATGTTGCTTGAGCAGGCGATTGACCTCGGCGACCTCGACTCCAGCGCCGGCGGCGATCCGACGCTTGCGCGAGGCTTGCAACAGGTCGGGTTTGCGTCGCTCGAGCTTGGTCATTGAGCCGATGATCGCGCGCTGACGTCGCAGGGCCTTATCGGTGACGCCGGACTCGGCGATCTGTCGCTTGACCTTCTGGACGCCGGGGAGGAAGCCCATCAGGCCCTCCATGCCGCCCATGCGCTCCATCTGTTCGAACTGTCCGGCCAGGTCGTTGAGGTCGAACTGTCCCTTCGCCAGCCGCCGGGCCATACCCTCCGCCTTGGCGGCGTCGAAATCGGCGGCGGCCTTTTCCACCAGGGCGACGACATCGCCCTGGCCGAGGATGCGGCCAGCGACCCGGCGGGCGTCGAAGAGGTCGAGGGCGTCGGTCTTCTCGCCGACACCAAGGAATTTGATCGGCAAGCCGGTTACGGCCCGCATGCTCAACGCCGCGCCGCCGCGGCCATCGCCGTCAGCGCGGGTCAGGGCCAGGCCGGTGAGCGGCAGGCGCTCGTGGAAGGCCTTGGCGGTGCGCACCGCGTCTTGTCCGGTGAGGCTATCGGCTACCAGCAGGGTTTCGGCCGGGCTGGCGATGCGGGCGATCTCGGCCGCCTCGCTCATCATCGCCTCGTCGAGCGTGGTGCGCCCGGCGGTGTCCAGGATCAGAACGTCGTAGCCGCCGAGCCTGGCGGCCGAGAGCGCTCGCCGGGCGATATCGGCGGGGGCCTGACCGGTCACGATCGGAAGAGAGTCGACACCGACCTCACGGGCCAGTATGGCGAGCTGCTCCATGGCCGCCGGCCGGCGCACATCGAGCGAGGCCACCATCACCTTGCGGCGCTCCAGCCGCGACAGGCGAAGAGCGATCTTGGCCGACATGGTCGTCTTGCCAGACCCTTGAAGGCCGGCCATCAGGATCACGGTCGGGGGATTGAGAGCCAGCCGCAGCGGCTCCGGCTCGCCGTCACCGCCGAGCATCTCGATGAGGCCGTCATAGACGATCTTGATGACCTGGTCGGCCGGCTTGACGGCGCGAATGACCGCCTCGCCGGCCGCCTCGACCCGCGCCTTGTCGATGAACGCCCGCACCACCGGCAGGGCGACATCGGCCTCCAGCAGGGCGACGCGGACCTCCCGCATCACCGCATCGACGTCCTTTTCAGACAGGACGCCGCGGCCGGCCAGCCGGTCGAACACTCCGGAAAGGCGGTCGGTGAGGGCTTCGAACATCGGCTCGGTTGAAATCCACGGACTTGGCGTTTCGCCAACGCCAAACGGCCCCGTGCGCGATCACGCGGACGGGGAGCCTCGCCGCCCTCATCTTCGAAGCGAAGGGTCGTGGCGGTGGAGGCGGTTTAGGCGGCAGCTCGCGCCGGAAAGCGGACGCCTATGCGCTTTGGGGCTTGCGCGGTCAAGGCGCGGGCTTAGGCGGCGCTTCAACGTGGTGGCCGTCACGGCCATTTGCGGAGGCCTCGGCCGGCAGATTGGACGGGCGCGATTGCTCAAGGCGGGCGGTCCCTCCTATGGTCACTGCTGTGGAGGATGCCATGCCTGCCGACGCCTTGCTGGTCATCGATGCTCAAGTCGCCGTGCTGGCCGGGTGTAAGCGCCAGGTTGAGACGGTCGCGGTGATCGCAGAGCTCGAACGACGGGCCCGGGCCGCCAAGGCTCTGGTGCTGCATGTTCAGCACAACGCGCCAGGTAGCGCGCTTGAGCATGGGGCCCCGGCCTGGGCGATCATCCCCGGTCTCACCCCCGTCGCCGGCGAGATGAGGATCGACAAGACCGCCTGCGATGCATTCAGCGAAACGCCGCTCGCCGAGATTCTCCGCGACCAAGGCGTCGCCTGCGTGGCGGTATGCGGCCTGCAAACCGATTATTGCATCGACACCTCGGTGCGCGCCGCCGTATCCGCCGGCTTCGACGTCATTCTGGCCGCTGACGGTCATACGACCGGCGACGGCGTCCTGACGGCCGAGCAGATCATCGCGCACCACAATCATGTTCTGGGGCGCTTGGCCCATGCCCATCGGCGCGTCTGGGTGCGCCCGGGCGCCGAGATCCCATTCACGCAGCGTGCCTAAGGCCTCTCGCGTTGGAAGGTTTCACGGCCCCGCGCCACGCGACGTCGCCATGGCCCAGCCGGCTTGGCGGCGGTCATGGAACTGGGCGTGACGCCGATGCTTTGCCTGTGGCAATGGCGTGTCTCCGCGATCCGCCCGGCATGAGGGGCGCCTTCGTTCGCGCCGACGGACCTGGAACCGCGCGGGCGCTCATGCATCTTTAGCTCCGCCAATACTGACAGAGAGCCTCAATGCCGGAAGTCAAATACCGCCTGCACGGGCCGCGTTTTCCCCCGCAGCCCGTCCAGATGCCGGTGCCGGGCTGGGGCGGCCAGCCTCAACCGCGGGCGGACGGCAGCCATGAACAACCCTGGCATTGCACGCCGTTTTCTGAGAGCGCGCGCTATGGTCTGGAAATCGCCTATCCCTTTGAGGCTGAACTGCGCGTGACGCGCGGGCGCGGCGGCGTTCGCCTCCAGGCGGATTGGGGAGAGCCAGACGACGAGACGATGATCTGGCCGCCGTTCCGCCGGTTCGGGGAAGACTACTATTCCTACCAGATCTCCCTGGACCTGGAGGTTCCGGCCGGCTGGGCGGTGCGCACCGAGCCTCACCCGCGCTATTTCACCGATTCGACTGACACCACGCCGCTGGCCGTGCCGGCGCTGATCCGCAGCGAATGGTGGCCGATGATGTTCTTCTGCATCTTCAAGGCCCCGCCAAAGGGCGCGACGCACATCTTTCGGCGCGGAGAGCCTTACCTAAGCCTGATTGTCGTCCCGGCCGATCCGCAACTCGAACTGCGGCCGATGACCGAGGCGGAGGATGCCGAGCGAGAACTCAAGGCGCGCAGGATCGCCGCCAGCCGCGACGATCTGGCCCAAGGCAGTCGCTGGTTATCAACTACCGATACTGTGTTTGACGGCACCTACCGGCATCTGTTCCGGGCCGCCAAGGCGCGGGACAGGGGGACCTGAACCCGCGCCGCGACGCCTAGTACTGGCTATGGTGGTGGTGGTGATGGTGGTGGTGGTGATGGCGCGGCCGCAGGACCCACGCTCCGCCGTACCAGTAGTAGCCACGCTGCATATACCAGCGCCGGTTGTGATGATGGTGATGATGGTGGTGGTGGTTTTGATACTGCCCCTGATAATACTGGGCCTCGATCAGCCGGGCCGGCGGCGCCTCGGAATCGGCGCGAGCCAAGCGCTCGATCGGGTTGGTGATCGGCTGCAGGAGGTCGCTGTATGAACTGGCGGACGGCACAGCCGGCTCTGTCGGAGCCGCGGCCAGAGCCGACCCTCCGGAGAGAGAGACGGCGGCGCCCAGAAGCAGGGCGGTCTTGCGATCCATGATTTTTCTCCACGTGCATCTATGGGCGACGCTGGCTGACAACGCCTGAGCGAATGTTTCGATCCGCCGGCTGAACCTTGGCTGAACGGCCGGCCGTTCGGCGGCTGACATGGAAATAAATCTGCCGCGAGCGGCCCACACCCGTTGACGGTCTGTCAACCTTGTGACCCCATATATGGGGAAATCAGGGCTGGGGCCCACTATATATAGCCGGAAGAAAGGGTCTTCCCGACTCACCGGCATGGGGCGAAAACACGGGGGCGGC
>DATBOH010000204.1:0-3124 GCA_036553915.1 Caulobacteraceae bacterium
CCCTGATCAGCTTCGAAGACGTAACCACCATGTTCCACGAATTCGGCCACGCCCTGCATGGCCTCTTCGCCGACCAAGTCTATCCCTCGCTCTCCGGGACCAATGTGGCGCGCGACTTCGTCGAGTTCCCCTCGCAGTTCAACGAGCACTGGGCTCTCGATCCCAAGGTCCTGGCTCATTACGCCGTCCATTATCAGACCGGCGCGCCCATGCCCCAGCCGCTGGTCGACAAGATCAAGAAGGCGGCCAGGTTCAACAAGGGCTACGAGATGGGCGAGCTGATCGCCGCCGCCGAGCTGGACATGCAGTGGCATGAGCAGACCGCCGGGGCGACGCCCACCGACGTCGACGCCTTCGAGACCGCCGCCCTGGCCAAGACCGGAACCGATTTCCCCAATGTGCCGCCGCGCTATCGGTCGAGCTACTTCGCGCACATCTGGGCCGGCGGCTATTCGGCCGGCTACTACGCCTATCTGTGGACCCAGATGCTGGCCGACGACTCCTTCGCCTGGTTCACCAGCCATGGGGGTCTGACGGCCGCCAACGGCCAGCGGTTTCGCGACCTCGTCCTCTCCCGCGGCCACACCCTGGACTACGGCCCGATGTTCCGCGCCTTCTATGGCAAGGACCCTGACATCGGCCCGATGCTGGAGTCGCGCGGCTTGACGGGGAGCTGATCAGGGCGCGGAGTCACGAGATGACCCGCGCCATGCGCCTTTCCCTTCCCTGCCTCGTGGCCGCCGTCCTCGCCGGCGGCGTCCATGCGCAGGCCGCGTCCGATCCGACCCAGCCGGCGCGCACGACCCTGCGCCTGGGCGTTTCCGATGCGGCGCTGGACCGTCCATACGGCCGGACAAGTGCTGTCGAGACGGCGATCCAGCCGCGCACCGAGGTCGATCATCGCTTCGGTCGCGACGGCCCAGTGGCGCAGGCCGGCTATCTCTGCGGCATCGGCGGCGTCGGCCCGGACAGCGCCGCGCCGGGCGGCGGACCAGCGTCCCTATGGAACCACCAGGGCACCTTCCTTGGCGCAAGCCTGGGGTATGGATTCAGGTAGAAGACAAGTCGCTGAGCGCCGCCGTCGAGAAGGCTGTGGCCAAGGCTGTCCCAAATTCTTGACATATCCCGCCTGGGATATACGTTTGGGATATGCCAGGAGACGCGCCGTGACACGCACCACGGTTTTTCGATCGAACCGCTCACAGGCCGTCCGCCTGCCCAAGGACGTCGCCTTCCCGCCAAGCGTCAAGCAGGTCACGGTTCTTAGGGATGGCGCGCGGCGGGTGATCGTTCCCTCTGACGTTAGCTGGAACGATTTCTTTGACGCCCCTGGGATTGATATCGGAGAACGCGACCAACCGCCGGCGCAGGAGCGTGAAGACTTCTAGTGCTCCGGTGCATGTTGGACACCAATGTCTGCATCCGGGCGCTGCGTGATCGTCCTAACGAACTCCGCGACCGATTCAATCGGGAAGCGGACGGCTTGGCGATATCCACAATCGTTCTGACCGAGCTGCTCCACGGCGCGGAGACGTCCGCCCGTAGCGAGCACAATCGCCGCGAGGTCGAGCGGTTCGCGGCCCGCGTCGAGGTGCTGGACTTTGACGTCGAGGCCGCCGGCCATTCGGCGCAGATCAAGGCGACGCTCGAAAGACGCGGCCAAATGATCGGTCCCTATGACCTGCTGATCGCTGGCCACGCCCGCAGCCGCGGGCTTGTCGTCGTCACCAGCAATCGCGGCGAATTTGATCGGGTGGAGGGACTGCGGGTCGAGGATTGGCTGTCCGCCAGCTGATCGGCCTTGACTTTCGCTCCTTGGATTGCAGAATGCAACTGATGCATTTTGCGAGGAGCAATGAAGGGCGCCGACAAAGAGAAGCGGGCCACGCTGGCGCGGGCCCTGGCCGAAGGCCTGAACGTCAAGCACGCGGCCAAGCTGTCCGGCTACGGACGGCAGACGGTCTATCGCCTGCGCGCCGAGGCAGCCTTCGGCGCCGAAGTGGAGAAGCTTCGCGACGAGCTCGCTTGGGGCGGCTCGACCGACCTCGCGCCGGTGATCAACGAACTCGTCCGCTACGCCCGCCAGGCCGCCGAGTTGAAATCCGCCGCGGCGCTCAACGTCGCGCGGCAACTCCTGGTGGAGACGGCTCGCCTGAAGCAGGCCATGTCCGGACAGGTCGCCGCGGCGGCGGCGAAAGCGGCGGAAGACGCCCATCAAGCCGAACTCGACGACTGGCTGGCGACCTACGGCCCCAAATCGTGAAGCCTGGGCCGCGCCGACATGTCGCAGGCTCCGATCGCCACCTTTCGGCTAAGCTCACCGCGCGGCCAAGTAGGGGTCGCTTCCAGTAAATCGGGAGCTTGCCACGGCCATGTTCGCCAAATTCATCATGCTCGACTCAGGTCGGCCGATCCACATCAACCCGCTCTACGTCGAGCAGGTGCGCGACGGGGCCGAGGCCGACACCACGGCGGTCTATTTCACCGGCCGCAGCCAGGCGATTGCCCTCCAGGAATCCCTGGAGATGGTGATGACGCAGCTGTTCGGCGCGCCGGCCCCAGCCAAGCTGGTGAGCCCAGCGCCGGCGGCGGCGAAAGCCGAACCGGAGTCCGAGCCCGCGCCCGCCACGGCTCCCGTCAAGGCGGTTGCCGCGAAGGCTAGACCCAAGCCCAAGCCGAGACCCAAGCCCTTGGCCGCCAAGCTCGTCCCGGTCGCGGCCGAAACCACGAACAACGGACTTATCGCCCGGTTCTAGCTCCGGCCCGGAATCGTCAATCCGCGCTGCACGGCCGAGCGCGCCAAGCCGCGCTCCAGCCACGCCGGGACCGCTTTCAGGGTATCGAATTCCACCAGTTCGCGGGCTTCATAGAAGCCGATGAGGTTCCGCACCCAGCCGAGGAGCGAGATGTCGGCGACGGTGTAGGCCTCACCCATGATCCAGGCGCGGCCAGCCAGGCGCGCCTCGAGCACGGCCAGCAGACGCTTGGCCTCGTCGCGGTAGCGTTCCAATGGCCGCTTATCCTCGATCTGGCGCCCGGCGAATTTGTGGAAATAGCCGACCTGGCCGAACATCGGGCCCACCGCCCCCATCTGGAAGAACAGCCACGCCAGGCATTCGCAGCG
>DATBOH010000032.1:0-7475 GCA_036553915.1 Caulobacteraceae bacterium
TGATGAAGGCGCGATCGGAATGGCGATCGGCGTCGGCTATGCCCACGGTCAGGTTGTCGGCGAGGGGGAGGGGCCGGGAGGTCCAGCCGCCCTCGGCTGTCGGGGTCAGAGCCAGCGCCCGACCGCGCACATTGTCGAGGATGGTGACGATCAGCCGGTCGCGGGTCGCGGAAACCTCGCCCAGCGACTCGCGCGCCGTCGGGGCCCAGATCAGCTTCGGATGCGGGTGCGCGGGGTCGGCCAGGGTCGCGGCCAGATCGAGACCGACCAGAGAGCCGGCGGCGATGGCGTGGCCATCGACCGTCCAGTCTTCATCGACTCTGACGATCACGCGGCCATCCACAAGGTCCTCGATATTGGCCTTGCCGGGCATCGCCAGCCGTTCGGCTCCCTTGGGCGTGAGGATGAAGGTCTGGCTGCGGAAGGTGTCGAGCGGCCGCTGGATGAACGCCAGCTTGCGATCCTGGCCATCGAACAGGACCGCTGGCGAAACGCCATAGCCGCCATCGGCCTTGTCGCCGCGGTAGACCTCAACGGCGGCGCTGAGCGGTTGGCCTCGCGTCAGGCGCTTGACCACAAAAGGATAGCCGGAAGCGGTCGCCTCGCCGGGCGTCCATTCGCTGGCCACGAGCAGGTGATTGGCATCCTCCCAGGCCGCCCGGTGCTTGCCGTGCGGCAGGTGGAAGCCGTTGGCGACGAAGGCGCCGGTGTCGAGGTCGAACTCGCGGATCTCCACCGCGTCCTCGCCGCCATCGGAGAGCGAAACAAGGCACAGCCGTTCCCGCGGCTGCAGGCAATCGAGGCCCTTGAACACCCAGCTCTTGCCTTCGGCCTTGCCCAAGGCGTCGATGTCCAGAACCGTGGTCCAGGTCGGCGCCGCGGCGCGGTAGTCGGCGAGGCTAGTCTTGCGCCAATAGCCGCGCAGATGGTCGGCGTCCTGCCAGAAATTATAGATATCGCCGTGCAGGAAATGCGGCGCCGGTATGCGATCCTTGGCGGCCGCGAGGGCGAGCGCGATGTCGTAGAAGCCCTTGTAGCGGGCGTCGGCCTCAAGCGGGGCGACGCTCTTGTTGTGCGCCTCGACCCAGGCCATGGCGCGGGGGGAGGATGCCTCCTCCAGCCAGATATAGGGATCGGCGGGCGGCGTCTGCGCCTTGGCGAGAAGGGGAGCGATCATGGCGAGGGCGAGAACCGGAATGGCGAGTTTCATAGGCGGCTTTTTAGACACGGGCGCGGGCGCGATGCAAAGGGCGCCAGAGGCGGCGCCAGGGCTCGCATGGATTTGACACTCACCCCACCTTCCCGTATGCCCGCGCGCTCATTTGCGCTGGCTGAATTGGTCGGCGCCCACAGCCGGAGCCCAGCCTCGTGAAGCGGACCTATCAACCGTCCCGTCTTGTCCGCAAGCGCCGCCACGGCTTCCGCTCGCGCATGGCCACCCGCAACGGCCAGAAGGTCATCGCCCGCCGCCGCAGCCGCGGCCGCAAGCGCCTGACGGCCTGACGCGGCCCTGAGCGCCAGCCCACCCGCCATCGAGCGCCTCAGGAAACGCCGGGACTTCCTGGCCTGCGCCAGAGCCCGGTCTTGCGCCGAAGGCGCCGTATCCGCACAGGGGCGCCAGCGCGCCGACGAGAACGCCTTGATCCGTATCGGTTTCACGGCCACGCGCAGGATCGGCGGCGCGGTTGTCCGCAATCGCGCCCGCCGGCGTCTGCGCGAAGCGGCGCGGCTGCTGGCGCCGGAGTTCGCCCGGCCTGGATGCGACTATGTGTTCATCGCCCGCCAGGGCACGGTTTCGCGGCCATGGGCGCGTTTGCTTGACGATATGAAAGGCGCATTGATAAGGCTCGCCGCCGACCTGTGAGCTGGGTCGCCGAAGCCCGCCTCCCCATCACCCGAACGCCGTCACGCCACTCAGGGCCGCCATTTTTCATGTCCAGCGAGAACCGCAACCTCATCGTCTTCCTGGTCATCGCGGCGGCGATCATGGTCGCCTACCAGGCGCTGTTCGTGGCTCCGCAGGCCAAGCGCCTGGCCGCTCAGCACGCCGCCCAAGTGGCGGCCCAGGCGAGCGTTCCCGCACCGGCTACGCCGCATCCGACCACGCTCAGCCTGCCGGCGGCGCTGGCGCAGTCGCCGCGCATCGCCATCGAGACGCCGGCGCTCTCCGGGTCGATCGCGCTCAAGGGCGCGCGGATCGACGACCTGCTGCTCAAGGGATATCGCCAGGACGTTTCCAAAGCCTCGCCGCTGGTGCGGCTGCTGACGCCGCAGGGCGCCGCCGACGCCTATGTCGCCGACGAAGGCTGGGTGGGGTCCAACCTGGCCGGTCTGCCGGACGAGAATACTCTGTGGGCGGTCGCCTCGCCCGGCCCCCTGACCCCCTCGCACCCAGTGGTCCTCACCTATGTCAGCCCGGCTGGCCTGACTTTCGCGCGGGTCATCGCCGTCGACAGCCAGGCGATGTTCACCATCACCGATAGCGTCGCCAACACCGGCCAGGCCCAGGTCACCGTGGCCCCGTTCGCCTCGGTCAAGCGCTATGGCCTGCCGGCCAACGCCAGCCGCAGCAACATCGTCCACGAAGGGGCGATCGGCATGCTCGGGACCGATCAGTTGAAGCTCGTTCAGCCGAGCTACAAGGACTGGAAAAACAAGGGTGAGCGCCACTGGGATTCGGTTGGCGGCTGGTTCGGCGTCACCGACAAATACTGGATGACGGCCTTCATCCCCGGGCAGGGTGAGGCGATCGACGCCAGCCTGCGCACCGGCGGAGGCGACGGCGACATCTATCAGGCCGCTTTTCGAGGCGCGCCGCGCAGCATCGCTCCTGGGGCCAGGATCGTCGAAACCACGCACCTTTTCGCTGGGGCCAAGGTGGTCAAGGTGCTCAACGCCTATAAGCGCGACCTGGGCGTTCCGCGGTTCGACGACGCGGTCGACTGGGGCATGGTGTGGTTTCTGACCAAGCCGATCTTCGCCTTGCTGGAGTTCTTCTTCCAGCAGGTTGGCAACCTCGGAATCGCCATCCTGATGGTCACGGTGGTGATCCGGGTCGTCACCTTCCCGCTCGCCAATCGCGGCTATGAGATGGGCGTGAAAATGAAGCGCATCCAGCCGGAGTTGCAGGCGCTGCAGAAGCGGCTGAAGGAGGATCCGGCCGCGCAGCAGAAAGAGATGATGGCCCTCTATGCGCGCGAGAAGGTCAATCCCGTCACCGGCTGCCTGCCGCTGCTGTTCCAGATTCCGGTGTTCTATTCCCTGACTAAGCTGTTCACCGTCACCATCGAGATGCGGCATGCGCCATTCTTCGGCTGGATCCACGATCTTTCGGCCCGCGATCCGACCACGATCCTGAACCTGTTCGGGCTCATTCCCTGGGATCCGGCGACCGCGCCCCTGATCGGCGCGATCCTGGGCGGCATGCTGCACCTCGGCGTGTGGCCGATCGCCTATGGCCTGTCGATCTGGCTCAGCCAGGCGATGACGCCGATGCAGGGCATCGATCCGACGCAGCAGGCGCTGTTCCGGTTCATGCCGCTGATCTTCATGTTCATCATGGCCCAATACGCCGTCGGCCTGTTGATCTATTGGACCTGGTCGAGCCTGATCACCATCCTGCAGCAATATGTGCTGATGCGGAAATTCAAGGTCGACAACCCCATCGATCAGTTCCTGGCTCGCTTCCACGCCCGGGCCCAGGCCGGGTGAGCCATGCGGCGCCCTTTGACGCCGAGGCTCTTGATCGGGCGCGCATCCTGTTCGCCAGGCCGGTCGAATTCCTCATGGGCGCCGTCAGCATGCAGGGCCTGCCGGCCCCAGACCTGCCGGAGGTGGCGTTCGCCGGCCGTTCCAATGTCGGCAAGTCATCGCTGATCAATGCCCTGGTCAGCCGCCATCGCCTGGCCAGGACTTCGGGCGATCCCGGCCGCACGCGCGAGCTCAACTTCTTCCGGCTCGACGAACGGCTGCGACTGGTCGATCTGCCTGGCTACGGCTTCGCCCGCGCGCCCAGGGCGGCGGCGCGCCAGTTTCAAGACCTCGGCCGCGCCTATCTGTTCGGCCGCGCCAATCTCAAGCGCGCCTATCTGCTGATCGACGTCCGCCATGGCCTCAAGGCGGTCGATGCCGAGGCGCTGGACGCCTTTGACCTGGCGGCGGTCTCCTATCAGATCGTGCTGACCAAAGCCGACAAGCTGAGGCCGGACCAAGCGCTGGCGGCGGTTGAAGCGGCGCGGGCGGCGGTCGCCAAGCGCCCGGCCGCCTTTCCCCGCGTGGCCCTGACCTCGGCCGCGGATGGGCTTGGCATGGCCGAGCTTCGCGCCGAGATCGCCGCCGCCGCTTTCGCCTAAACCGCGATTGCTCTAAGGCGCGGCCATGAACGACGCCGCCGATGAACCGGGCTGGGCCACCGCCAGGACGCTCGCCGAAGCGCTGCCGTACATCCAGGTCTATGACCGGGCCACGGTGGTTATCAAATATGGCGGCCACGCCATGGGGGAGGACAGCGTGGCCCGCCTGTTCGCCGCTGACGCGGTGCTGCTCAAGCTGCTCGGCCTGCATCCGGTGGTCGTGCATGGCGGCGGCCCGCAGATCTCCGCCATGCTCGCCAGGGCCGGGGTCAAATCGACCTTCGTCGACGGTCTTAGGGTTACCGACGCCCCGACCATGGAGGTCGCCGAAATGGTCCTCTCGGGGGCGATCAACAAGGAAATCGCCAGCTGGATCACCCGCGCCGGGGTCACCGCCAATGTCCGCGGCGTCGGCCTCTCTGGCAAAGACGGGCGGCTGATCACCGCCGTCAAGGCGGCGCGCCGCAAAGCCAATGACGCCGACGAGATCGACCTGGGGTTCGTCGGGGAGCCGGCCCATATCGATCCAAAGCTGATCGAGGATCTGATCAATTCCCCCGACGACTATGTGCCGGTGATCGCGCCGATCGGCGCCGACGCGGCCGGCGAGACCTACAACATCAACGCCGACACCGTGGCCGGGGCCCTGGCGGTGGCCCTGAAGGCCAAGCGCATGCTGCTCTTGACCGACGTCGCCGGGGTGCTCGACGCCAACGGCGCGCTGGTCCGCCAGATGAGCGTGGCCGAGGCGCGGGCGCTGGTGGCCGAGGGCGTGGTCAAGGGCGGCATGATCCCCAAGCTTGAGACGGCGATCGCCGCGGTCGAGGACGGGGTCGAGGCGGTCGTCATCCTCGATGGCCGCCGCCCGCATGCCCTGCTGGTCGAGCTGTTCACCGAACACGGGGCCGGCACCCTGGTGCAGGCGTGAACCGGCGGTTGGCCAAGCCGTCGCCGGACCTGGATCTCCACGACATCGACACCTGGCTGTTCGATCTCGACAACACCCTCTACCCACTGGAATCCGGCCTGGCGGCCGTGGCGTCGCAAAAGATCACCGATTTCGTCGCCGAGCTGACCGGACTCGATCAGCGCGCCGCGCACATTTTGCAGAAGCGCTACCTGAACGACTACGGCCTGACCCTGGCCGGCATGATGCGCCATCACGGCGTCGACCCGGATGTCTATCATGCCATGTTCGCCGACCTGCCGCTCGAGGCCCTCGCCCCCGATCCGGCTTTGCGGGCGGCGTTGCGGCGCCTGCCAGGCCGGCGGCTGGTGTTCACCAACGCCGATCTGGCCCATGCCGAGCGCCTTCTGGCCCATCTCGAGCTGGCCGATCTGTTCGAGACCGTCTTTCACATCGCCTCGGCGGCGTTCACGCCCAAGCCGAGCCCGCTGGCATTCGCCCGACTGGTCGCGGCGCACGCGATCGACCCGGCGAGGACGGCGTTTTTCGATGACGTCGAAGTCAACCTGGAGCCGGCGGCGGCGCTCGGCATGGTCACGGTGCTGGTCGGGCCGGCCGAGCCGACCTCCGACCGCCACTGGCGCGCGCCCGACCTCGCCGCCTTCCTCGCACAGAATTTCCGGGAGCCGCGATGATGAGCAGCATCGAGACGGCCGACCTCAAGACCGAGATCGAAGCTGGCTGGGCGCGACGCGATCAGCTCGGCCCCGAGACCGGCGGCCCGCTGCATGTCGCGGTCGAGGAAACGCTCCGCCAGCTCGACGCTGGCCGACTGCGGGTGGCGGAAAAGCGCGACGGCGCCTGGTTTACCCACCAGTGGCTCAAGGAAGCGATCCTGCTGTCCTTCCGCCTGTGGCCCAATACCGTGATGCGAGCCGGGGCGCTTGGCGGCCAGGTTGGACCTTGGTGGGACAAGGTTCCGGGCAAGTTCGACGGCTGGGACGCGCCACAGTTCGAGGCGGCGGGATTCCGGGCCGTGCCCGGCGCGATCGTCCGGCGCGGCGCCTACATCGCCCCTGGGGCCGTGCTGATGCCGTCGTTCGTGAACATCGGCGCCTATGTCGACAGCGGGGCCATGGTTGACACCTGGGCGACGGTCGGCTCCTGCGCTCAGATCGGCCGCGATGTGCATATTTCCGGCGGGGCCGGCATCGGCGGTGTGCTCGAACCGCTGCAGGCCGCCCCGACCATAATCGAGGATGGCTGCTTTATCGGGGCTCGATCGGAAGTCGCCGAAGGCGTCATCGTCGAGCAGGGCGCGGTGCTGTCGATGGGGGTGTTCATTTCCGCCTCGACGCGCATCGTCGACCGCAAGACCGGTGAGGTGCATCGCGGCCGTGTGCCGGCCTTCTCGGTAGTGGTTCCGGGGTCCATGCCCGACCCGCATGGCGGCCCAAGCCTGGCCTGCGCGGTGATCGTCAAGACGGTCGACGCCCAGACCCGCTCCAAGACCAGCATCAATGACCTTCTACGCGACTGACGGACTTTAGGCGGCCCACAGAATCCGCACCGGCGCCATCGTCTGTCGCAAGATCGTCGCCGCCGGCGGCGAATAGTCGGGCTCGGCGAAGATCCGCTCGATCACGCCGCGCTTTTCGGCCCCGGTGATCAAGACAACGATCAAACCGGTCTCCGTCAGCGCGTGGGCGGAGAGCGAAATGCGGTCCACGAACGGCGACTCGCCCGGATCGGTGATCGGCAGAACCAGGGTCGTGGCCTTAAGGTCAAGGCCGCTCGCCAGCTCCGGCGTTCCCGGAAACAGAGAGGCGATGTGGCCGTCCTCGCCCATGCCCAGCAGCACGGCTGCCGACGGCAGCAAAGCCTTGAGCCTGGGTTCGGCGCTGGCCGCGTCATCGGCCGGTGTCGCCCCACCGGCCCGAAGCGGAACGAAGCGGGCGGCCGCCGCCGGCCCGACCAGGAGGCGCTCGCGCACCAGCCGCGCGTTGCTTTTGTCCGAGGAGGGATCGACGAAGCGCTCATCGGTCAGGGTGACGGTGAGATCGCGCCACGGCAGGGGCGCTTGGGACAGCCGGTCATAGGTCGGGCCGGGGGTGTGGCCCCCGGTCACCACCAGGGTTCGCGAGGGCGAATCGCCGAGCGCCTTGGCAAGTGTCGCTGAGGCGGCTTCGGCAAGAATGTCCTGGCTCGGAAAGGTT
>DATBOH010000042.1:0-16222 GCA_036553915.1 Caulobacteraceae bacterium
GAGGCGCTCTACGGCGCGAAGAACTACAAGCCGCTGGACGTCGTCCTCACGCGCGGCCAGGGCGTCCATGTCTGGGATGTGGACGGCAACCGCTACCTCGACTGCCTGTCGGCCTATTCGGCGGTCAATCAGGGCCACTGCCATCCGCGCATTCTCAAAGCCATGACCGATCAGGCCAAGCGCCTGACCCTGACCTCGCGGGCCTTCCGCAACGATCAGCTTGGCCTGTTCTACGAAGAGCTGTGCGTGCTCACCCGCTCGCACTCGGTGCTGCCGATGAACACCGGCGTCGAAGCGGTCGAAAGCGCGCTCAAGGTAGCGCGCAAATGGGGCTATGAGATCAAGGGCGTGCCGACCGGGCGGGCCGAGATCATCGCCTGCGAAGGCAATTTCCATGGCCGCACGCTGTCGGTCGTCGGCTTCTCCACCGATCCGGCCTCAACGGCCGGCTTCGGCCCATTCGGCCCCGGCTTCAGGATCGTGCCTTTCGGCGACGTCGACGCGCTCGAGGCCGCCATCACCCCGGACACCGTGGCCTTTCTGGTCGAGCCCATCCAGGGCGAGGCCGGGGTCATCATCCCGCCAGCCGGATATCTCGCCGCCGCCCGCGAGCTGTGCACCCGCCACGACGTGATCCTGATCCTCGACGAGATCCAGACCGGTCTTGGCCGCACTGGCGCGCTGCTGGCCGAGGAACATGAAGGCGTCGAAGCCGACCTGACCCTGATCGGCAAGGCCTTGTCGGGGGGCTACTATCCGGTCTCGGCGGTGCTCTCGAACCGCGAGGTTCTGGGGGTGCTCAGGCCCGGCGAGCACGGCAGCACCTTTGGCGGCAATCCCCTCGCCTGCGCCATCGCCCGCGAAGCGCTCAAGGTGCTGGTTGAGGAAGGCATGATCGAAAACGCCGCCCGCCAGGGCGAGCGGCTCATGGCTGGGCTTGGGGAAATCCGCTCCAACATGGTCCGGGAAGTCCGCGGGCGCGGCCTGATGGTCGCCATCGAACTCGACCCGGAGGCCGGCGGCGCGCGCCGCTACTGCCAGGCCCTGCAGGCGCGCGGCCTGCTGTGCAAGGAGACCCACGACCATACCATCCGCATCGCCCCGCCGCTGGTGATCTCCGCGGAAGAGGTCGACTGGGCGGTCGCGCAGTTCGCGGCCGTCCTCGCCTGATCGCCTCCCCCCTTCCCCATTGCGGCGCCAGCGCCTAACTGCCTCCTGAATTCACCACGGAGGCGGTCATGGCCGAAAGCGTTCTGATCATCGGCGCATCGCGCGGCATCGGGCTTGGCCTCGCCAAAGCCTTTGCCGAGCGCGGCTGGCAGGTCACCGCGACGGTTCGCGACCGCTCCAAGCCAGGCGGTCTCGACAAGATCTCTGGCGTCACCATCGAGACCGTCGATATCGCCGAGGCGGCGTCGGCCCGCGCCCTGGCCGAACGCCTCGCGGACGTGACCTTCGATGTCGTCATCGTCAACGCCGGCATGGGCGGGCCGCGTGGCGAAAAGCCCGAAACGGTGAACGATGCCGACTTCTGCCAATTGTTCCTGACCAATGCGCTCGGTCCGGTGCGGATCGCCGAGTTCCTGATCGGCTGCGTCAGGCCGCAAACGGGCGTCATCGGCCTCATGACCTCGCAGCTTGGCAGCGTCGAACAGGCCAGCGCTGGCGGCGTGGAACTCTACCGGGCCAGCAAGGCGGCGCTCAATTCCTTCACCCGCAGCTTCGCCGCCCGACACCGGGAGCTCGGTCTGGCGATCCTGTCGCTGCACCCAGGCTGGGTGAAAACCGACATGGGAGGCCCCAACGCCCCCGTCACGGTGGAGGACAGCGCCGCGGGCCTCCTCGCCGTCATCGAGCGGGCCCGCAAGGACCGCCAGGATGGCTATTTCGACTACCGCGGCGAAACCCTTCCCTGGTGATTGAACCCGGCGACCCCGTCTTCATCACCGGGGCGACCGGCTTCGTCGGCGCCGCCGTGGTGCGGGAGCTGGCCGCGCGCGGCGCCAAGGTGCGGGCGCTGGCCCGGCCGACCAGCAATCTCGCCAATCTCCATGGCGTCGATTGCGAGATCGTGCGCGGCGATCTGACCGACCCGGACTCCCTCATCCCGGCCATGGCCCGGACCCGCTATGTCTTCCATGTCGCCGCTGACTATCGCCTGTGGGCTCGCGATCCGGGCGAGATCCGCCGCGCCAACCTCGGCGGGACGCTGGCGGTGATGGCGGCGGCCCGGGCCATCGGCGTGGAACGCATCGTCTACACCTCCTCGGTGGCGACGCTCAGAGCCGGCCACGCGGTCGTCGATGAGACCCAGCCGCTCGCCGACGGCGAGGGCATCGGAGTCTATAAGCAGAGCAAGGTCGCCGCCGAACGCGCCGTAGAACGCCTGATCGCCGAGGGCCTGCCGGCGATCATCGCCCTGCCCTCGACGCCGATCGGCCCACGCGACATCAAGCCGACCCCGACCGGCCGCATCCTGGTTGAGGCCGCCAATGGCCGCATGCCGGCCTTCATCAACACCGGCCTCAACCTGGCTCATGTCGAGGACATCGCCGCCGGCCATTTGCTGGCCCTGGAGCGCGGACGGATCGGCGAACGCTATATCCTCGGCGGCCAGGACGCCTCCCTCAAGGACCTGCTGGTTGAGATCGCCGGTCAAGTCGGGCGCCGGCCGCCCCGCCTGGGCCTGCCGCGCGCGCCCTTCTATCCCCTGGCGGCGGCCGCCGAGGGCGTGGCGCGGATCAGCGGCCGCGAGCCCTTTGTCACCCGCGACGCCCTCGACATGGCCGCCCACCACATGTTCTTCAGTTCCGCCAAGGCCGAGCGGGAGCTGGGCTACAGCGCCCGGCCGTGGCCGCTGGCGGTCGCCGACGCCCTGGCCTGGTTCCGGGCCGCCGGCGCCTTCCGATGAGCCTCGGCCTCGCGATCGCGCTGGCTTCGGCGCTCGCCTGGATTGGCCTGATCGGATTTCGCGGCGGCTTTTGGCTGTGCCGCGAGAGCGATGACCGCGAAGCGCCGCCCGAGCCCACCGTCTGGCCCTCGGTGGTCGCCGTCGTTCCAGCCCGCGACGAGGCCGACGTGGTCGGGCGCGCCATCGGTTCCCTGCGAACCCAGGACTATCCGGGGCCATTCCGCATCCTGCTCGTCGACGACAACTCCAGCGACGGCACCGCCGAAGCCGCCGCCGCCGGCCGCGGCGATCATCCGCTGCAGGTGATCGCCGGCCTACCGCTGGCTCGCGGTTGGACAGGCAAGCTCTGGGCTCAGAGCCAGGGCGTCGCCGCCGCCGGCCAGCCGGACTTTCTGCTGTTCACCGACGCCGACATCTTCCATCACAAGGCCAATCTGCGCGGTCTTGTGGCTCGCGCCGAGGCTGGTCGCCTCACCCTGGCCTCGCTGATGGCGCGGCTGACCGTGCGCAGCGGCTGGGAGCGGGTCCTGATTCCGCCCTTCGTGTATTTCTTCCAGATGCTCTACCCGTTCGCCTGGGTGAACGATCCCCGCCGGCGCACCGCGGCGGCGGCTGGCGGCTGCATGCTGGTGCGGCGTGAGAGCCTTGAGGCGGCCGGGGGCTTGGCCGCCATCCGCGGTCAGATCATCGACGATTGCGCCTTGGGCGCCCTGATGAAGGCGCAGGGACCGATCTGGCTCGGCCTCACCCGCCGCGCCCAGAGCCTGCGCCCCTACGCCAGTCTGAGCGAGATCGGCCGGATGGTGGCCCGATCCGCCTACGCCCAGCTCGGTTATTCTCCGGCCCTGGCGTCAACCGCCGTGGTCGGCATGGCGGTGGTCTTCGCCGCTCCGCCGCTGGTGGCGATGGCATCGCATGGGCCGGAGCGCTGGCTGGCGCTCGGCGTCTGGCTGGCCATGGCGCTGAGCCTGCAACCGATGCTGCGCCTCTTTCGCCTGTGGGGTCTATGGGGTGCGGCCCTGCCGCTCGCTGGCGTTCTCTACGGCGTCTTCACGGTCATCTCGGCGGTGCAGAGTTGGCGCGGCCAAGGCGGGCAATGGAAGGGCCGCTCCCAGGACGCCGCCGGGATCGCCGCATGAGCGATACGCTTTCTTCCGGAAAGGGTTCGGGGGATGAAAACTTCCCGGTCGCCTCGCGCCTAATCGCGGCGCGGCATCGCGGCCCCATCCTCGCCTTTTATGCGGTGGCGCGCCTAGCCGACGATATCGCCGACCATCCGACCGCGGCGGCGGATGACAAGCTCGCCCGCCTGGCCGCCATCGAGGCCAGCCTTTTGGGCCAAGACGACGGCGTGCCTCAGGCCGTCCGTCTACGGTCGATCCTGACCGAGCGGCGGCTCAGTATGCAGCATAGCCTCGATCTACTGGAGGCCTTCCGGCGCGACGTGACCAAGACCCGCTACGCCGACTGGGGCGAATTGATGGACTACTGTCGATATTCGGCCGCCCCGGTCGGCCGTTTCGTGCTCGATGTCCACGGCCAGCCGCAAGACCTTTGGGGGGCCAGCGACGCCCTGTGCGCGGCCCTCCAGGTCATCAACCACCTCCAGGATTGCGGCAAGGACGCCCGCACGCTGGACCGGGTCTACGTGCCTTGCGACGCTCTGGCTGCCGCCGGCTGCGAGGTCGGCGAGCTCTGGGGCGAACGCGCGTCACCCCAATTGCGCGGCGTCATTGCCGGCCTCGCCCGCCGCAGCCAGAGCTTGCTGGCGACCGCCGCGCCGCTCGCCGGCCGCGTCGGCGATTTCCGCCTGCGCCTTGAGATCGCCGTCATCCGCCGCCTGGCGATCAGTCTCGCCGCGCGCCTGACCCGCCGTGACCCGCTGAGCCAGCGCGTCCACCACCGCCGCATCGAGGCCATGAGCCTGGCCGTCCTGGCGGCCATCTCAGCCGGGGCCCGGGGCGGGGCTCGGCAAACGGGCGATGAGGCGCTATAGGAGCGCCGATGAGTCTCGCCGCCACGCCCGCCCTCAGAGCCCAGGCCTCGGGCAGTTCCTTCTACCGCGCCATGCAGCTGCTGCCGCCGCCGGAGCGCGCCGCCATGTTCGCCATCTATGGATTCTGCCGCGAGGTCGACGACATCGCTGACGAGCCCGGCGCCAGTCCCGAGGAGCAACGCGCCCAGCTCGATGTCTGGCGACGGGCCATCGACAGTCTTTACGGTGGCGGCCCCAGCCCCAGGGTCCGCGACCTGGTCGAGCCATCGCGCCGGTATGGCCTCGCCAAGGCCGACTTCCTGGCCGTCATCGACGGCATGGAGATGGACGTCGACGGACCGATCCGCCGGCCAACCTACGCCGCCCTCGATCGCTATTGCGACCGGGTGGCCAGCGCCGTCGGACGCCTGTCGGTGCGCGTGTTCGGCATGGCCGACGAACCCGGAACCGAACTTGCCCACCATCTCGGGCGGGCCCTGCAGCTGACCAATATCCTGCGCGACATCGACGAGGACGCCGCGCTGGGCCGGCTCTATTTGCCAGACGAGGCCCTGACCGCCGCCGGCATCGCCGGAGACGATCCGGCTCTGGTCATCGCCGATCCCAGGCTCGATGTCGCCGGGCGCTGGCTGGCCGCCAAGGCCCGCGAGCATTATCGCGCTGCCGTCGATCTCATGCGCCGAAGGCCGGTCGGGCGACTGCGCGCGCCGCGTCTGATGGCTGGCGTCTATGGCGCCATCCTGGCCGGCATGGAGAGAACCGGCTGGGCCCCGCCCCGCGCCCGTGTCTCGCTGAGCAAGCCGCGGCTCGCCTTCATCCTGCTGACGCGCGGCCTTGGCCGCTAAGATCCTCGTCGTCGGGGCCGGCCTCGCCGGCCTTTCAGCGGCCACCGCCCTGGCCGCCCAGGGCCGGCCGGTGGAGGTGTTCGAAGCCGCCGCCCAGGCTGGCGGCCGCTGCCGCTCCTATGTCGATCCGGTCCTGGAAATGACCATCGACAACGGCAACCACCTGGTGCTCTCCGGAAATGCCGCGGTCATCGACTACCTGGGCCGCCTTGGGTCACGAGACCGGCTGGACGGTCCCGATGACGCCCGGCTCGATTTCTGCGACCTGGGCGACGGCGCGCGCTGGACCATCCGCCCCAACCCCGGGCCGGCCCCGTGGTGGCTGCTGAGCAAGGCCCGCCGCACCCCGGGGACTCGGGCGCTCGACCATCTGGCCCTCGTTCGACTGATGCTGGCCGGCCCTGAGAAAAGCGTCGGCGCGACGATCGACTGCCAGGGCACCTTGTGGGACCGGCTGCTTGAGCCGTTTCTGCTGGCCGCCCTCAACACCGAGGCGCGCGCCGGCTCGGCGGCCCTGGCCGGGTCGGTGATCCGCCAGTCGCTGGCCCGGGGCGGCAAGGCCTATCGCCCGCGCATCGCTTCGCCCACGCTCTCGGCCGCCTTCATCGATCCCGCCCTGGCCTTCCTCGCCGAGCGCGGCGCGAGCGTGCATCTGCAAAGCCCGGTGCGCGCCATGACCTTCGCGGCCGGGCGGGTGACCGGCCTGCGCATCGGCGAGACTGAAAGGCCGGTGGCCGAGGACGAGATCGTCATTCTCGCCGCCCCGCCTTGGATCGCCGCGACGCTCATCCCCGGCCTCACCGTCCCGGACCGCTTCAACGCCATCGTCAACGCCCATTTCCGCTTCGCCCCCCCAGCCGGGACGACGCCGATCGTCGGAGTGATCGGCGGCGCCGCCCAATGGGTGTTCGCGTTCGACGACCGATTGTCGGTGACGGTCAGCGCCGCCGACAGCCTGGCCGACACCGATCGCGAGGCCCTTGCCGCTCGGCTGTGGCGCGATGTCGCCGACGTCCACGCCTTGCCGGCCGCCCTGCCGCCGTGGCGCATCGTCAAGGAACGACGCGCCACCTTCGCCGCCACCCCGGAGCAGAATGCGCGCCGACCCGGGACGCACACCGCCTGGAGCAATCTGCTGTTGGCCGGGGACTGGACGGCGACCGGCCTTCCGGCGACCATCGAAGGGGCGCTGCGCTCAGGGCAAACGGCGGCCGCGCTGGCTGGGAGAGGCTAGGGGGGTCAGGCGGCCGCAACCGCAGAGCCAGCGATCCGCTCGCTTTCAACCCACAACGCTTCCGCCGCCGCGGCGTCGCGGGCCGCGGCGGACGGCTGCGTCAGGCGCCGGCGCACATAGTACCCCCCGCTCTTGCCCTCGACCTGCGGCGACGAAGCCAGCCACACCAGGGTGTCGGCCCCCTGCTCCGGCGTCAGGCTAAACGGCGAAACCAGCCGGAACATCAGCCGGATCGGCCCCGCCGTGTTGTGGCCAAAGCCGGTCCCGACCGCGCCGGGGTGAAAGCAGTTGGCGGTCACGCCGCTTCCGTCCAGGCGACGCGCCAGGGCCCGGGTCCACAAGATGTTGCACAGCTTAGAGGTCCCGTAGGCGCGCATGGCGCTGTAGCGGCCCTGGGTTTGCGGGTCGTCGGCGTGGCCCATGGTGTGGACGACCGAGGAAGTGGCGATGATCCGTCCGCCGGCGGGGTCGAGGTTCGGCCGCAGCGCCTCGGTTACAACGAAATAGGCCATGTGATTGAGGGCGAAGGTCTTCTCCAGGCCGTCCAGGGTGGTTTCGCGGTGGTCGAAGATGGCCCCGGCGTTGTTGGCCAGAACGTCGATTCGCGGGGCCTTGGCGCCGAGCGCCGCCGCAGCCGCCCGCATGCCGGCCAAACTGGCGAGTTCGCCGATCACGCCCTCATGGGCGGCATCGGGATTAGCGCGCACCAAGCGGTCCTTGAGCGCCTGAGCGCGCGCCGCACTGCGGGCCAGGAAGACGATCCGCGCGCCCATACCGGCCAGGGCGACGGCCGCCGCTTCGCCGATTCCCGAGGTCGCCCCCGTGATCACCACCGTCTTGCCGTCCATGCCCGCCACTCCTTCAAGCCAAAGTTTTTCATAGACCGCTCGGCCGTTTCCGGCGAGGGAGCGGCGATGGACACGGCCGCCATCCAAACCTCCGAACTCGACGAGGCTGTCAAAGGCGCCGCCGCCGCCTTGCGGGCGCGCCAGCGGGGCGATGGCCATTGGGTGTTCGAGCTCGAGGCCGACGCCACTATCCCGGCCGAATACATCCTGCTGCGCGCCTGGCTCGGCGAACCGGACGCCCCGGAGCTGGAGGCCAAGATCGGCGTCTACCTGCGTCGGATCCAGGCCGGGCACGGCGGCTGGCCGCTCTATCATGGCGGCGATCTCGACGTCAGCGCCACCCTCAAGGCCTATTTCGCCCTGAAGATGATCGGCGACGATACGGCCGCTCCGCACATGACCCGCGCCCGCGCCGCGCTGCTGGCCCGCGGCGGGGCGGAAAAGGCCAATGTCTTCACTCGCATTCTCCTGGCCCTGTTCGGGATCATTTCCTGGCGCGCTGTCCCCGAGCTGCCCGTGCAGGTGATCGATCTACCGCGCTGGTTCCCGATCCACCTCTCCAAGATCTCCTACTGGGCCCGGACGGTGATCGTGCCGCTGCTGGTGCTGCGGGCCCTCAAGCCTCTGGCCGCCAACCCCCGCGGCGTCACCATCGAGGAACTCTTCGTCGCCCCGCCTGGCCGGCTGCGCGGCCTGGCGCGCGGACCCCATCAGAAGGAACCCTGGACGAGCGGCTTTCTGGCGCTCGATGCGGTGCTGCGGATCGCTGCTCCCCTCCTGCCCGGACGCGCCAGGGCCATCGCCAAGGCGGTCGCCTTCGTCGACGCGCGGCTCAATGGTGAGGATGGCCTGGGGGCGATCTTCCCGGCCATGGCCAATGCGGTGATGATGTACGCAGCGCTTGGCGTGCCGCCGGACGATCCGCGCCGGGCCACGGCCCGCGCCGCGATCGAAAAGCTGCTGGTGACCGGCGACGCCGAGGCCTATTGCCAGCCTTGCCTGTCGCCCGTGTGGGACACGGCGCTGGCCGCCCATGCCCTGCTGGAAAGCGGCCTAAGTGAAGACATCGCCGCCGCTCAGCGTGGCCTGGCCTGGCTCAAGCCCCTGCAGGTGCTCGATGTCGCCGGCGACTGGGCCGAGCAGCGCCCGGACGTGCGCCCGGGCGGCTGGGCCTTTCAGTACCGCAACGACCACTACCCCGATCTCGATGACACCGCCGTCGTGGTCATGGCGCTCGACCGGGCCGGTGGCGACCACGCCCACGCCATCGCCCGCGGCCGCGAATGGGTCGCCGGCTTGCAGAGCCGTGACGGCGGATGGGGGGCCTTCGACGCCGACAACGCCTATCACTATCTCAACAACATTCCGTTCGCCGACCATGGCGCCCTGCTCGATCCGCCGACCGCCGACCTCACCGGCCGCTGCCTGAGCATGCTGGCCCAACTCGGCGAGCCGGCCGATAGCCCGGCCGTGCAGGCCGGCCTTACCTGGCTCAAGCGCGAGCAGCGCGCCGACGGCAGTTGGTTCGGGCGCTGGGGAGTCAATTACGTTTATGGAACCTGGTCGGTGCTGTGCGCCCTCAACGCGCTCGGCCTGGAGGCCGAACACCCCATGGTCGCCCGGGCCGCCGATTGGCTGGCGCGCATCCAGAACGACGATGGCGGCTGGGGCGAGGGCTGCGACAGCTACCGGCTCGACTACGACGGCCACCGACCCGCCGCCTCGGCGCCTTCACAGACGGCCTGGGCGCTGCTTGGCCTGATGGCGGCCGGTCGTGTCGACGATCCGGCCGTCGCGCGCGGGATCGCCTGGCTGACCGGCCATCGCGACGCCGACGGCGGCTGGTCGGAACCGGACTATACCGGCGGCGGGTTTCCGCGCGTCTTCTACCTGCGCTACCACGGCTATCCGAAGATCTTCGGCCTGATGGCCCTGGCCCGCTACCGGGCCCTCGTCCGCGCCAACGCCAAGACCCCCGCCTTCGGCATGTGAGGCTGGCGCGCGCCGGGCACGCGCGGCCCCCGCTTGTGAATCACCAGGCGGAGGGTTAGCTGAGGATCGGACAGGGGCGAAACCGGGCCGCGCAACAGCGTCGGCCCTGAGCGACACCCAGTCCGTAATTTGGGAACGGCGAACCGGCCGGAAGGTTCCAGGTCGCGGTTTGGAGGCGAAACAGAGGGTGAGCACCCTGCTTGTCGTGGTCGGTCTGAAACGCGAGGCGCGCCTCGTCGGCGCCGATACGCGCGTGTTGATCGGTGGCCGCGGCCTCGACGCCCTTATGGCCGAACGCCCGACGGCGCTCCTGAGCTTTGGCTTGTGCGGCGGTCTCGATCCAGCCCTCAAGATCGGCGATCTGGTGCTCGGTCGCGCGGTAGCGGTGGGTGACGACCGCTATGACGCCGATCCGGCCTGGATCGATGAGATCGCCAGAGCCGTTCCCGAGGCCACGATTGGCGACATCGCCGCCGGCCCCGACATCATCGGCACGCGCGAGGCCAAGGCGACGCTGCGCGAAGCCACCGGGGCCCTGGCCGTCGATATGGAATCGCACTTGGTCGCCCAGGCGGCCGGACGGCTTGGCGTGCCGTTCGCGGTCCTGCGCGCGGTCTCCGACCGGGCCGGCGATGCGCTTTCCAAGGCCGCCCAGGCCGGCTTCGCCCTGAATGGCACATCGAATGTCGCCGCCGTCGCCCGGGCTTTGGCGGTGCGGCCGCATGAGCTGCCGTCGTTGCTGCGCACGGCCTTTCACGCCGAGGCGGCGCTGCGAAGCCTCAAATCCTGCGTCGGGGCGATCGCCCGCCCGGCCCTCACCGAGCCGCTGCTCGCCGCCTGATTTTTTTCAGATCGGCGAGAATCTCGCGAGCGGCGTTGTGGCCGGGCGCGCCGGTGACCCCGCCGCCGGGATGGGTTCCGGCGCCGCACAGATACAGGCCCGGCAGCGCGCCGCGATAGTCGCCCTGGCCCAGGAACGGTCGCGCCGACCATAGCTGATCGAGGGTCATGGCTCCGTGCATGATGTCGCCGCCGGTCAGGCCGAAGGTGCGCTCCAGATCGAGCGGCGAGAGAATCATCCGCCCGACCACCGAGGCCTTGAACCCGGGCGCCCAGGCCTCGACAGTGTCGATGACCCGGTCGGCGGCCGCCTCGCGCTCATCGTCCCAGGAGCGGCCATCCGGCAACCTTGGCGCGAACTGCTGACAAAAGAGGCTGGCTACATGCGCGCCAGGCGGGGCCAGGCTGTCGTCGACAAGACTCGGAATCAGCATCTCGACGATCGGCTGGCGCGAATAGCCATCGCGCTTGGCGTCCAGGTAGGCCCGGTCCATGTAATCGAGCGTCGGGGCGATGATGATGCCGCTTTGCAGATGCTCGCCGTCTCCCGGCAGGCAGGTGAAGCTCGGCAGCCTGGACAGCGCCACGTTCATGCGAAATGTGCCCGAGCCGGCCTTGAAGCCGGCCACGCGCCTGGCGAACCCGGACGGCAGGTCCTCGGGCGCCACCAGCCGTTCATAGAGCAGCCGCGGCCCGACATTGGAAACCACCGCCCGCGCCGTCAGCTCGGTCCCGTCTTCCAGCCGTACGCCGACGACGCGTCCGGCCTGGGTCAAGACCCTGGCGACCGGGGCTTCGAGATCGATGGTGACGCCCAGCTCGATGCAGGCCTCGCGCATGGCGGCGGTGATCGACCCCATGCCGCCGATGGCGTGGCCCCAGGCGCCCTTCTTGCCATTGACCTCGCCAAACACATGGTGGAGCAGCACATAGGCCGAGCCCGGGGTATCCGGGCTGGCGAAATTGCCGACCACGGCGTCGAAGCCGAACGCCGCCTTCACCGCCTCGCTTTCGAACCAGGCGTCGAGAAAGGTGCGGGCGCTCTTGGCGAACAGATCGAGGATGTCGCGCTGACGCTCCAGCGGCGCCGTGGCCATTGGCCACCCCTGACGGGCGGCGGCGATCAGCGCCTTGAGGCCGCCACCGGCGTTGGGTGGGGTCTTAAGCGCCAGGTCGCGCAGGATATCGGCGACCGCCTCGAGGGCCTCGTAGTAGGCCGGCAGGGTCTCGGCGTCGCGGTGCGAGAACTTGGCGAATTCGGCCTGGGTGCGCTCCAGGCCGCCACCAAGCTTCAGATAGCCGCCGTCCGGCTGCGGCAGAAAATTCGAGATCGGCCGCTCGACGATGCGCAGGCCGCGCGCGGCCAGACCCATGTCGGCGATGACCTTCGGGTTGAGCAGGCTGACGGTGTAGCTGGCCGTAGAGTTACGGAAACCAGGGTGGAATTCCTCGGTCACCGCCGCCCCGCCGACGACGGCGCGCCGCTCCAGCACCCTGACCGCGTAGCCGGCCCGGGCCAGGTAGAAGGCGCAGACAAGGCCATTGTGGCCGCCGCCGATGATCAGGACGTCCTGGTCCACCCCGCCTCTCCCATCGCAGCCCTCAGTCGGCGACTTCGACCACCTTGCGGGCGCGCGGACCCTCGGCGCGGATCTCGGACAGCTTGGCTTCCACCTGACCGGCGAAGACATATTGCGCCGGGCGCTGACGATCGACCGGAATGTCGGTGGCCAGCGGCCCGCTGGTGCGCACGCCCCTAAGACTCAGGCTCAGCGCCTGGATCGGGTGCTTCATGATTTCGGTCACCGCCGTGGCCTCGAAGCCCGAATGGACCATGCAATCGGCGCACTTTTCGTAGTTGCCGACGCCATAGGCGTCCCAGTCCGTCTCTTCCATCAGTTCGCGGAAGGTCTTGGTGTAGCCCTCGCCGAGCAGATAGCATGGCCGCTGCCAGCCAAAGACGTTGCGGGTCGGATTGCCCCAGGGCGTGCAGCGCAGGGCGCGGTTGCCAGCCAGGAAGTCCAGGAACATGGTCGACTGGGTGAAGCTCCAGGCTTTGCCGCCGCGGCCGCGGGCGAAGATATCCCGGAATAGCTGCTTGGTGCGGGTGCGGTTGAGGAAGTGGTCCTGATCGGGGGCGCGTTCATAGGCGTAGCCGGGCGAGATGGTGACGCCATCGACGCCAACCTTTTTCATCACATCGAGAAAATCCGCCACCCGGCCGGCGTCGGCGCCCTGAAACAGGGTGCAGTTGATGCTGACCTGGAAACCCCGGGACTTGGCCAGGGTAATCGCCTCGATGGCGGTCTCGAACACACCCTCAAGGCATACCGAGTGGTCGTGCATGGCCTTGTCGCCGTCCAGATGCACCGACCAGGTGAACATCGGATCGGGTTGGTACTGATCGATCTTTTTCTTCAGCAGCAAGGCGTTGGTGCACAGAATCACGAATTTCTTGCGGGCCAGATAACCCTTGACGATCTTTGGCAGGTCGCGATGCAGCAGCGGCTCGCCGCCGGCGATCGAGACCACCGGGGCGCCGCATTCGTCGATCGCCGCCATGCACTGGTCGAACGACAGGCGGCGATTGAGGATCTCGTCCGGATAGTCGATCTTGCCGCAGCCGGCGCAGGCCAGATTGCAGCGGAACAGCGGCTCCAGCATCAGCACCAGGGGATAGCGTTTGACGCCGCTGAAATGTTGGCGGGCGATATAGGCGCCGATACGCGTCACCGCCTTCAGGGGAATGGCCACCTAAGACTACCTTTTGTTCATGCCCTCAGTTCCGCCGGGAGGCGGAACTGAATGTTTTCCTCGACCCCGTCCATGGGCGTAACGGCCACGGGGCCGATTTGGCGCAGGGCTTCGATCACTTCTACGATGAGACTCTCCGGGGCGGAAGCGCCGGCGGTGAGGCCGATGACTTCCTTGCCGGCCAGCCAGGCCGGATCGAGCGCCGAGGCGTCGGCGATCAGGTAGCTCGGTATCCCCTCCTCCAGGCCGATTTCGCGCAGGCGGTTGGAGTTGGAGCTGTTCCGAGCTCCGACCACCAGGATCACCTCGACCATGCGGCTGAGTTCGCGGACCGCCGACTGCCGGTGCTGGGTCGCGTAACAGATGTCGGCGGTGTCCGGGCCGGTGATGTCCGTGAAGCGGCTTTTGAGGGCGACGATCACCGCCTTGGTGTCATCGACGCTGAGGGTCGTCTGGGTGACATAGGCCAGCGGCATGTCGGCGGCCAATGCGAGGTTGGCGACATCGTCGACGGTCGAGACGAGATACACCGGCGCTTCGATCTGGCCGATGGTGCCCTCGACCTCCGGGTGGCCGTCGTGGCCGATCAAGATCAGGGTGCGGCCCTGGCGCACGAAGCGCTTGGCTTGATTGTGGACCTTGGAGACCAGCGGACAGGTGGCGTCGAGCACCGGAAGGCCGCGGGCCGCCGCCGCCGCCACCACCGATTTGGCGACGCCATGGGCGCTGAACACCAGATGCGAGCCGTCAGGGGCCTGGTCGACCTCTTCGATGAAGATCGCCCCCTTGGCCTTGAGGCTGTCGACCACATGTTTGTTATGGACGATCTCATGGCGCACATAGACCGGCGCCTGATATTTCTCCAGGGCTCGCTCGACGATATCGATGGCGCGCACGACGCCGGCGCAAAAGCCGCGCGGCTGGGCCAAAATAACTTTCAATGCGCCGTGCTCCGATAGGGCCGAGGGTCGGCGATCGGACTTGGCCGTCGCTCTCGCCGTGCCTTAGCAGGTATTGCGCCGCGGCGGGAGCGCAAGAGCCAGGGGCGCGGCCCCCTCCGCTGGCGGGCGGAGAGGGCCGGCCGTACGCCTAGTGGTCGCGCTAGTGGCCGATCTGGCCGCTGACCTGGTTTTCCTCGCGGTTGATCCGACGATGTTCGGCGCGGGTAAGGTGACCGCGGTTGTGAGAGGCGTCAAAACGCTCCTGAGCGCGAATGCCGCGATCCTCGGCCCGCAGCTCATGGGCCTGGCCGCGGGTGATCTCGCCTTCGCGGCGTTCCTGGGTGATGCGGTGATTCTGGCGCGCCAGACGGCCGTTCACCTGTTCGCGCCAGGGGTGATGGCGCTGCCAGCGAGTATCGGCCGAAGCGCCGGAGGCGGCGGCCAGGAGAGTCGCGGCTCCAACGGCGGCCAGAATGACTTGTGCGGTAATGCGCATGGGAGTGGCTCCGATTTCTAGTCTTGTTGCAACGGCCCTTCGCCGTTGGCGGGTTATTGCGCAGCTTGTCTGAACCGGAGCAGCATTCACCGGTTCATTCGCCGTTCACCAATCCGATCTTTTTGCCGAAGCGCGCCGAATACGGCTATCACCGCCGGCCGAGATGGCGGTCGTCGCGCCGGGAGGGATCGCTTGACCAACTTTGTCGACGCCACCCATCTCGACGGCGACGATGGCCGCTACACAGCCAACCTTCACCCTGACTGGGAGGTCTGGGGGCCCAATGGCGGCTATCTCAGCGCCATCGCCTTGCGCGCCGCTGGAAAAGTCGCCCCGACTGGACATCGACCGGCAGCCTACAGCGGACAATACCTCTCTTCGCCGGTAAGCGAGGCTGTCATCGTCGAAGCCGAGGTCGTTAAACCCGGGCGCAGCGCGGCGCTCACTAATATCCGGCTGACTCAGAACGCCCGGACGGTGGTGCAGGCGCAAGTCTGGACAACCAGTCGTGAGGCCGGTCCGCAACGTCTAGACATCGAGCCGCCGAAGGTCCCTGCTCCGGGGGGTCTGCGGCCGTTCGAAAGCTACATGGCGGCCGAGCCCCATCCCTTCTGGAGTCACATGGAGGGTCGGCCGGTTCAATTTTTCGCCGATGACGAGGTCGGTCCGCAGTACGCGGCGGCTGAGTGCTGGTACCGGATCAAAGACTTCCAGCCGACCGCTGACGAGTTTCTGAATGCCGGGCGCATGTTGCTGCTGATCGACACCTTGCCCTGGCCAACCTTTCATCGCGCCCACACCGAACGTCCGGTTTCGTTCATCGCCCCCAGTCTCGACCTTTCGGTCTGGTTTCATCAGCCGATCGGCGACGCGGACTGGCTTTTGGCGCACAGCTATGCGCCGGTCGCCAATACCGGCCTGATCCACGGTGGGGCTCGCATCTGGTCAGAAGACATGCGCCTGCTGGCCAGCGGCGGCAGCCAGCTACTGGTGGTCGATGCGCGCTAGGGGCGGCTTGGCTGACCGGGCGTCACCCCCCAAGAGCAAACCCCGTTTAGACGGAAACGTCCAAACGGGGAGGATTTACTCTAGAATCCAACCTTCTAGAGCTTGATTCAAGGTTTCCATCTGTTCCGTGTAAACGCACCAGGCTCTAGGTTGCGTTTTGATCGCAAGCGGAGGGGCCATGAAAACGCGCATCACCGAACTGTTCGGCATCGAGCAACCGATCATCCAGGGCGGAATGCACTTCGTCGGCTTCGCGGAACTGGCCGCCGCGGTCAGCAACGCCGGCGGGCTGGGGATCATCACCGGCCTGACCCAGCGCAGCCCCGAGGCCCTGGCGGCGGAGATCGCCCGCTGCCG
>DATBOH010000047.1:0-7208 GCA_036553915.1 Caulobacteraceae bacterium
GTCGCTCATCGGGGTGTTTCTGGGGGCAGAGATCGCCACCGACCGCATCCACGACGCCATTCAGGCGCTGATAGACGATGCTGCGCGCGGTGATATCATATCGGTCATCGATCGGACCTTTCCGCTCGCCAAGGCGGCTGACGCCCACGCCTATATCGAGAGTCGACAGGCGGTCGGGCGCGTTTTGCTGATCCCGTAGAGCGCCCCGCAACCGATCGTTGGTCGCTGACGTTGGTCGCCTGACTGGCGCGCCGCCGCCTTGGCGCCTATGTCTAGCGGGAGCGGGCGGAGGGTGTGGTCATGTCCGACGAAGGGGCGGCGCTCCGGACCGAGCCGGCATTGCGCCCGAGCGATGGCCTGCTTCAGCGCTTCCGCGCCGTGCGCCGTGCGTCCGAAGCGTTGGCGGAGCCACTCTCAGATGAGGACCGCCAAGTCCAATCGATGCCGGACGCCAGCCCCACCAAGTGGCACTTGGCGCATACGAGCTGGTTCTTCGAAACGTTTCTGCTGATCCCGCATCTGGACGGGTATCGGCCCTTCGACGTCGGTTTCGGCTTTCTCTTCAATTCCTATTACGAATCGATGGGCGAGCGGCATCCGCGGCCGGCGCGCGGTCTGCTGACACGGCCCTCGTCAGCGCAGATCCAACGCTTTCGCGCCCACGTCGACGCCGGCATGGCCAAGCTCTTGGCCTCCCGGCTGTCAAGCCGGCAACGGTCGCTCGTCGTCCTTGGCCTCGCTCACGAGGAACAACATCAGGAACTAATCCTGATGGATATCCTCAACCTGTTCTCGCTCTCGCCGCTGAAACCGGCCTATGCGCCGGACGGCGCGATTCCGGACCCGGCTGAAAAGGCGCACACCTGGCTTGAGACGGCTGGCGGGACGACAGCTATCGGCGCCGATGGCGGTCAATTCGCATTCGACAACGAGACCCCCGCCCACCCGGCGCTGCTGCGGCCATTCCGGATCGCTTCGCGCCTGGTCACCAATGGCGAGTGGCTGCGGTTCATGGCCGACGGCGGCTACCGGCGGGCGGAATTCTGGCACGCCGACGGTTGGGCGCTCGTCAAGGCGGAAGGCTGGAATGCGCCGCTCTATTGGGAAGACTGCGGCGATACCTGGCGCACGCTGACGCTGCGCGGGCCGGTGGATGTCGACCCTGACGCGCCGGTCGTGCATGTGAGCTTTTATGAGGCCGCCGCCTTCGCCGCCTGGGCCGGCAAGCGTCTGCCTACCGAGGCCGAATGGGAACAGGCCGCCCGGGCCCATGGCGACCGCTTTGAGCAGGTCACCGGCGCTGTCTGGCAATGGACGGCGAGCGCCTATGGCCCATACCCGGGCTTCGCGCCAGCGGCAGGGGCGGTTGGCGAGTACAACGCCAAATTCATGGTCGGGCAGATGGTCCTGCGCGGCGGGGCATGTGTCACGCCGGCCGGGCACTCCAGATTGACCTACCGCAATTTTTTCTACCCACATCAGCGCTGGATGTTCGCCGGCCTGAGGCTGGCGGAGGACGCTTCGGCGCCTACCGCCGAGCAAGCATTTCGCGATGACGTGCTGGCCGGCCTTGGGGCCGCACGCAAGAGCCTGCCGGCCAAATGGTTCTACGACGCCCGCGGCTCGCGGCTGTTCGAGGACATCTGCCGTCAGCCCGAATATTACTTGATGGCCCAGGAAAGCGCTTTGCTGGGTGAAGCCGCTGCAGAAATTGCCCAGTTGCTTGCCTCCGGCACGACCTTGGTCGAGCTTGGGAGCGGTGCAAGTCTGAAGACCCGAATCCTGCTCGACGCGGCCCCGCAGATCGCCGCCTATGCCCCGATCGACGTCAGTCCGACCGCCTTGGCGGAGGCCAGCGCCGCCATCGCCGCCAGCTACCCCAAACTGGCCGTCACCCCGGTTGTGGGCGATTTCACCCAGCCGAACGGGATCGCCGCCCCGGATGGCGCGGTATCGGTTTTCTTTCCTGGCTCGACGATCGGGAACTTCGCTCCGGATGAGGCGGTCGCGCTAATGACCCGGGTGGCCGCGATGATCGGCGACCACGGCGTCTTTGTGGTCGGCGTGGATCTGGCCAAAGACGCCGCGACCTTGACGGCGGCCTACAATGACGCCGCCGGCGTGACGGCCGAATTCAATCTCAATCTCCTGGCGCGTATCAACCGCGATCTCGGCGCGGATATCGACCTTGGCGGATTCGCCCATCTGGCGATCTGGAACCCCTGGGAAAGCCGGGTGGAAATGCACCTTCGGGCGGTCCGCGCCTCGGCGGCCACGGTCGCCGGTGTGGAAATCGCCTTCATCGCCGGCGAGACCATCCACACGGAAAACTCCTACAAATACACCGAGGGCTTTTTTGAATCCCTGGCCGCGCGGGCCGGATTGGCGGTGAAGCGCCGGTGGACGAGCCCGGCGCCTCGGTTCTCAATCTACGTCCTCAAAAGTATGTGAAGACGCGAAAGCGTCTGATCGATCAGCTAGAGCCGGGCCGCCGCCCGCCACCGCGCGAGGCTGCGCCACCCTTGCGGCCGGCATGAGCGGCGAGGTCGCGATTTTGCGCAAAACTCCGCTTCTCGCCCGGAACGCTGGCGCCGCCGCGCCGAGCGATTTCCCGTCGTCGCTCCGGATCCATCGCCGCGAAACCGCGTCGCGCGGGCCGCTTGGTCGTGTCTTTCGATTCACTCATCAACCGCGCTCCTTGGTGCGTTCGTCCAGTCCCGCTTCCTAAACATCCGAGGGTGGATCGGGTTGCGCCGGTAGGGCGGCCTAGGACGTCGGTGCGACCCCAGCCGAGCCGGAAACATAGGCCAGGGGCAGGCGGAGGCGGGCGCAAAGTCCCCGACTCGCTAGGTTGGTAAGGCTGATATCGCCGCCATGAGCGCGAGCGATGGCGCGGGCGACGGCCAGTCCAAGGCCGATTCCCCCGGTGTCGCGGCTTCGCGAGCCCTCCAGGCGATGAAACGGCTCAAAGGCCCGCTCGATCTGGTCCGGCGGGATTCCGGGACCGTCGTCGCTGATTTCCACAACCGCCATTTCGCCCTCCAGGAACACCCGGCCATGAGCCCGGCCTCCGAACTTGACGGCGTTTTCGACCAGATTGGCGATCAGGCGTCGCAACGCTAGCGGGTCGCCGTCGACCACCACGCGCGCCGAAGGCCCGGCGGTCGCCTCCGCCCCGGTCTCAGCCGCCTCGTCAAAGATGGTCTCAACCAGAGAAGCGATCTCGAGCCTGACACGCTGCGCGGGCCGCGATTCCTCGCGCACGAAGGCGAGCGTGGCGGCAATCATCGCGTCCATCTGGTCGATGTCGGCGGCCATTTTCTCGCGCAGATCATCAGGGGCCGCCTCGATTCGAAACCGCATGCGGGTGAGGGGCGTGCGCAGGTCATGGGCGATGGCGGCGGTCATCTGCGTCCGATCCTCGACATACTGCGCTAGCCGTTGCTGCATCTCATTGAAGGCCCGGACCGCGGCGCGCACCTCGGGCGGCCCGCCCGAAGGCAGTGGCGGGGCCTTCGGATCTCGGCCCAGCCGCTCAGCGCCCGCCGCCAAGGCGCTGATCGGCGCCGCCAGGCGTCTTGCGAACCACCAAGCCAACGGCGAAATGGCGAGCGCGGCGATGGCGAGCACCAGCAACAGCCGCTGCTGCCACGGATCGATGCCAAACGCCGTCACCGGCGCGGCGACCAGCCATCGCCCGCTCGGTTGGCGAACGCCGACATCGAAAGCACCGAAGAGAATCGGAACGTCCGTGATCCTCGGCGGTCCTCGACGAGGCCCTGGGGAGGCGGCGAAAACAACTAGGCGCGGCCCCGGTTGAGAGATGACGATGCGCGCCGGATCGATCGCCAGGACGGCGGCCAGGGCGGCGCGAAATTGCAAGCGACGATGGCCTTCGGTGTTGGCCGCTGGCGGCGCAACCGCTAGGTGGGTCATCAGATCGCGGCCATCCCGTGTTTGGGTGCGCCCCGGATGGCGCAACGCCTGCGCGACATCCTGCACCGCATAGACGTCGGGGGCCGGCGGCGGCAGGTTGAGCACCACGATAATCGTGGCGATTTCGGCGGCCACCAGGGTCGCAATCACCAGGCCGAGAGCCTGTACGAACAATGGCGCCGCCGGCAGCCTCACGGTGCTCTGGTCACCTTGGGGACGAACATATAGCCCTCGTTGCGCACGGTGCGGATGAGCTCCTGGCCGTCATCAACGCCCTCAAGCTTGCGCCGTAGGCGGCTGATCTGCACGTCGATGGCGCGGTCGAAGGCTTCGGAACTCGGACCTCGGGCGAATTCGAGGAGCTGATCGCGCGTCAGCACGCGCTGTGGCCGCTCGACGAAGGCGCGCAAGACGGAAAATTCGCCGCTCGATAGATTGACGATCGCCTGGCTCGGCGAGCGCAATTCGTGGCGAACCAGATCGAGGCGCCAGCCGGCGAATTGGCACCCCGCCTCCAGAGGATCTTCAGCGGGCGGGCGCTCGGCCTTGCGGCGCAAGACCGCCCGGACCCTGGCCAACAGCTCGCGGGGGTTGCAGGGCTTGGCGAGATAGTCGTCGGCCCCCAGCTCCAGGCCGACAATCCTGTCGGTCTCCTCGCCCATCGCGCTCAACATGATCACGGCCGGGCCATCCGGCCGCATCAGACGCCGGCAGATCGATAGACCGTCCTCGCCAGGCAGCATCAGATCGAGGACGACAAGGTCGGGGCGACGACGGGCGAGCAGCCGGTCGACTTCGCGGGAGTCGGCCGCGGTTTCGACGGCGTAGCCATGACGGCTCAGGAATTCGGCGACGACATCGCGAATTCCGCCATCGTCATCGACGACCAGGATCAGTTCCGTTCTGGGCTCGCTCGCCTCGGTCATGACCGATCCTGGTGCGCGCCGCCTTTTGCGACGCGATGTCGCCGCTGAAACATGGGCGAAATCGCCGGCTCAGCCGCGCGCAGCGGACAGCACCGCGTCGGCGACGAAGGGGTTGCTGCGCCGCTCGGCGCCGAAGGTCGATACCGCATTGTGGCCGGGCACAAAGGTGACGTCATCGCCAAGCGGCCACAATTTGCCGGTGATCGACGCGATCAGTTGCGCATGGTCGCCGCGGGGAAAGTCAGTGCGCCCGATCGAGCCCTGGAACAGCACGTCGCCGACCTGCGCGAACCGGGCCTGACGATGGTGGAAGACCACATGTCCGGGGGTGTGCCCGGGGCAATGATAGACTTCGAATTCGGTCTCGCCCAAGCTGACCCGGTCGCCGTCGTAGAGCCACCGGTCCGGCGTGAAGGTCCGCGCATCGGGCATGCCCCAGCGGGCTCCGCTGGTCCCGATATCGTCGATCCAGAACTGATCGTCTGGGTGGGGGCCTTCGATCGGAACGCCGGTCGCCTCCTTGAGGGCAGCTACGCCGCCAGCATGGTCAAGATGGCCGTGCGTGACCCAAATCTTCTCGATTGCAAGATCGTGCTGCGCCAGCAGCTGCAGCAGGCGCGGAGTCTCCCCTCCCGGATCGATCACCGCCGCGCGTCGGCTCTTGGCGCACCAGACGATCGTGCAGTTCTGCATGAGCGGGGTTACCGGCGCGACGATGGCGCGTATGGGTGTCGTCTGCGCTTCTGTCGCCGTCACGGTTGACGTCCTGTCTGGTTGGCGGGCGACTGAGAATAGGGAGTCGCGGCCGGACCGCAAACGCGGGGCGCATTGCCGGGGCGTCAGCGAGCCGCTAGCGTCCGCAGACTCGGTCGCCCTTGCCGCGCCGCCCATAAGAAGGAATTCGCATGGCTAGCATCAGTCGTGGAGGGCTCGGCATCGCCCAGATTTTCCGACGCAAGAGCGTCGCCCAAATTCAAAGCGATCTCGAGCACGGCGAACTGAAGCGCACCCTGGGCGCGGTCAATCTCATCCTGCTAGGCATCGGGTGCATCATCGGCACCGGCATTTTCGTCCTGACCGGACGGGCGGCGGCCCAGTACGCCGGCCCCGGGATCATGCTCTCGTTTATCGTCACCGGCGTTCTTTGCGGCCTCGTCGCACTTTGTTACGCCGAACTCGCGTCCGCCCTACCGGTTTCCGGCTCGGCCTATTCGTACGCCTACGCCTCCATGGGCGAGGTGGTGGCCTGGATCATGGGCGTGTTGATGTTGCTCGAATACGGCCTGGCCGCCAGCGTCGTGGCGCTGGGCTGGTCAGGCTATTTTGTCAGCCTGCTCCAGGATATTCACATCATCATTCCACCGGCCTTGACGGCCGCGCCCGGCCAGGCCGCCATTGGCGCCGGCGGCGCTATGTTGGCTGGCGTTGGCGTGGTCAACCTGCCGGCCATCTTCATCGTCGCGGTGGTCACCGCGCTGCTCTGCAGGGGCGTTTCGGAGTCCGCCACCGCCAACAACATTATCGTGGCGATCAAGCTCACCGTGGTCGTCGCCTTCATCGCCATCGGCTCCTTCTATGTGCATCCGCATCTGTGGTCGCCGCTCATTCCGGCTCAAACGCCGCCGCCGCCGCCCGGCTCGCCCATGGACATGGGGCACCAGATTACCCGGGCGCTCAGCGATGTGGTCACCGGATCAGGTCACTCGCGATATGGCGTTAGCGGCGTCATTCAAGGCGCGGCGGTGATCTTCTTCGCCTATCTCGGTTTCGAGGCGGTTTCGACCGCGGGCACGGAATCGCGCAACCCGGCGCGGGACATGCCGATCGGCATCCTTGGGGCTCTGGCGATCTGCACGGTGCTTTATATCGCGACCTCGGCGGTGCTGGTCGGAATCGTGCCCTACCAATCGCTCGACAATCCCGCCCCCATCGCCATGGCGGTCAATCAACTTGGGCTGCCGTGGTTCGCCGCCTTGGTGAAGATCGGCGCCCTTGCCGGCCTGACCAGCGTCATTCTGGTTCTGCTGTATGGCCAGACGCGGGTCTTCTACACCATGTCGAAGGACGGGCTGCTGCCAGCGTCTCTGGCAAGGGTTCACAAGCGCTTCAAGACGCCGTGGATCAATACCCTGATCGTCGGTCTGATGGCCTGCATCGCCGCCGGGTTCATGTCGCTCGACACCCTTTCGGAAGTCACCAACGTGGGCTCCCTCGCCGCGTTCACCATCGTGTGCCTGACGGTGATCTACCTGCGGTTCTCGGCCCCGAAGCTCGAGCGGCCGTTCAAGACGCCGTTCTTTCCGCTCACCCCGATCCTTGGCGCATTGATGTGCCTGGTGTTGCTGA
>DATBOH010000050.1:0-2339 GCA_036553915.1 Caulobacteraceae bacterium
AGAGGTGAACGAGCGCCAAAATCGTTGACAACCCTTGCAACTGAGCGTTGCCATGGGCTGGCTGGTTTGGATTCCGAGGAGGCTGGGAATGAAGGCGTTTCTCCTGACCATCAGTTGTTTGGCGCTCCTCGCTCCGGCTGCGCTCGAAGCGCAACCGATGGGCCAGACGCGTCCCGCGCCAACCGCTGGCGCCCCGCCAGGGCCACCGACCACCAAGCCGGCTCCATCGCGACCGGGCGGCGGAAATTTTAGGCCGCAACCTGGCGGTCCAGGACGGCCCGATCGTCCCAACCCGGGCCAGCCGGGCGCCAGACCCCCGGCGCCGGGCCGACCCGGCGGCGGCCATCACCGTCCAAAGCCCCCTGCCATTTTGCCGATCCCCGGCAAGCCGGGCCATCGCCCCCCTGGTCACCGGCCAGGCTATCGTCCGGGTCGTCCCGGCGGGGGATGGGGCTGGAACGGCCGCCGCTGGCATGGCGGTCGCTGGACCTGGCCGAGCGGCTACCACTATCGGCGCTGGACAGTCGGCGGCATCCTGCCGGCCCTGTTCCTGGCCCAGACCTACTACTTCGCCGACTATGCGCAGCTCGGCTTCGAGGCCCCGCCCTGGGGCTATCAATGGGTGCGCTATGGCCCCGATCTGCTGCTGGTGAATATCCGCTCGGGCCAGATCATGGATGTGGAGTACGGCGTCTTCTATTGATCCGCCGCCAAGCTTGCGCCGCCGCGTGGCTGACGACTATGGTCCGCCGCGCGGCGGGGCCGGTAGCTCAGAGGTAGAGCACCCGACTTTTAATCGAGTGGTCGTGGGTTCGATCCCCACCCGGCCCACCATGCGCCTTGACCAACGGCGCGCCGAGCGCTCCCATGGCCTCCACACCAAAGCGGAGGCGACCATGGACGACGCCAGCCTCGACATTCGCGAAGCGTCTCGGGCGAAGGCCTGGTCGGAGCCGATCGGAACCCTCGATCCGGCGCGGGCCGATCTGTTTCAGGCCGACGCGATGTGGCCATGGTTCGAGCGCCTGCGGGCCGAGGATCCGGTTCATTTCACGCCCGACGGCCCGTACGGTCCGTACTGGTCGCTGACTCTCTACAACGACATCCTGGCGGTGGAGACCAACCACCTGACCTTTTCGTCGGCTGACGGCATCACTCTGCAAAACCTGAAGATGCTGGCCGAAGACACCCGCCGCCCCGCCGGCCCAAGCTTCATCGCCATGGATCCGCCCGAGCACGACGCTCAGCGCAAGACCGTCAGCCCGGTCGTTGCGCCGGCCAATCTGCACAATCTCGCGCCGATCATCCGTGAGCGGGCCGGCGATATCCTCGACGCCTTGCCGATCGGCGTGCCCTTCGACTGGGTCGACAAGGTGTCGAAAGAACTCACCGCCATGACCTTGGCGACACTCTTCGGCTTTCCGTACGCCGAAAGGCGAAAGCTGACGCATTGGTCGGACATCTTCACCAATTCGCCCGGCCACGGCCCGGTGACCAGTTGGGAACAGAAGCGGGCGGAGATCGACGCCTGTTTCGCGGCTTTTGACAGCCTGCGCGAGCAGCGGTCCGCCAATCCGCCGAGCTTCGATCTGATTTCCATGCTGGTCCATGGAGCGGCGACGCGAGATCTCGACGTCCACGCTTATCACGGCAATCTGGTGTTGCTGATCATCGGCGGCAACGACACCACCCGAAACACGATATCGGGCTCGATTTTCGCGCTGAACAAACATCCGGCGCAGTACGATTTGCTGCGCGCCAAGCCGGAGCTCATCCCCTCGATGGTCTCTGAAACGATCCGCTGGCAGACGCCGCTGGCGCACATGCGGCGCACGGCCACACAGGATATCGCCCTCGGCGGCAAGACCATTCGCAAGGGCGACAAGGTGGTGATGTGGTACGTCTCTGGCAATCGCGACGGCAGCGTTATCGCCGATCCCGACGCCTACCTCATCGATCGCGAGCGGCCTCGCCAGCATCTGTCGTTCGGGTTCGGCATCCATCGTTGCGTCGGCAATCGCCTGGCCGAGCTGCAGCTGACCATCATCTGGGAGGAGATTCTCAAGCGTTTTCCGCGCATCGATCTCGTTGGCGAGCCGGAACGGACCTATTCGGTGTTCATCAAGGGCTATGAAAGGCTGCCGGTGATCATTCCCGAGCGGCGCGGGGGCGCATGACAGAGGCTGCGCCCGAGCCGGCCGCCCTTTCTGCGCGCATAGGCCTCGGCCTGGCCTTCGGGGCGGCGGCCGGGGCGGCGCTCAGCGCGGCGGGCAGTGTCGCAGCCACAATCGGCGCGCGCGGGGCCAGCGCCTTGTCCACATTGCCTGGCTCTTTTCTGG
>DATBOH010000162.1:0-18586 GCA_036553915.1 Caulobacteraceae bacterium
CACCACCCGCTACGACATCGACATGGTGAAGTGCATCTATTGCGGACTGTGCCAGGAAGCCTGCCCGGTTGACGCTATCGTCGAGGGGCCGAACATCGAATTTGCCGTCGAGACCCGCGAGGAACTTTACTACGACAAGGAGCGGTTGCTGGCCAACGGCGATCGCTGGGAGCGGGAAATCGCCAGGAACCTGGAACTCGACGCCCCCTATCGCTAAGAGGCGGGGCCGCGTCGAAGCGCTGGGTCGGCGCTTTGGACGTTCCCCGACCAAGACGGAGACCGAACGCGAGACATGGTCCTTCAGGCCATCACCTTCTATCTGCTCGCGGCCATCACCCTGGCCGCGGGCGTCGCCGTGATTTCCGCGCGAAATCCGGTTCATAGCGTGTTGTTCCTGATCACCGCCTTCTTTTCCGCGGCCGGCCTTTTCGTGCTCCTGGGCGCGGAGTTCCTGGCCATGATTCTGGTGATCGTCTACGTCGGCGCTGTCGCGGTGCTGTTCCTGTTCGTGGTGATGATGCTGGACGTCGATTTCACCGCGCTACGCCAGGGCTTCGCGCGCTATCTGCCGATCGGCGCGGCGATCGCCGCCGTCCTGACCATTGAGATGATCGCGGTCGCCGCCACCATCGCCGCCACCGGGGCCGCCCATGGCGCCGCAGGGCTGCTCGCCCACACGGGCGGAGTCACCAACGCCCAGGCGATCGGCGCGGTGTTGTACACGGACTATGCCTATTATTTTCAAATCGCCGGCCTGGTGCTGCTGGTGGCGATGATCGGGGCGATTGTCCTGACGCTGAAGCACCGCCCGCACGTCCGGCGTCAAAACATCGCCGCCCAGGTCGCCCGCACGCCGGAAACCGGGATGGTGCTCGTCAAGATCAAGTCGGGCGAGGGGATCGAACTTTGACTATCGGCCTGACCCATTACCTGGTCGTGGCCGCGATCCTGTTCACCATCGGCGTGCTTGGCATCTTCGTGAATCGCAAGAACGTCATCGTTATCCTGATGTCGATCGAGCTCATACTGCTGGCGGTGAACATCAACCTGGTCGCCTTTTCGGTGTTCCTGCACGACGTGACCGGACAGATCTACGCCTTGTTCGTGCTCACCGTGGCCGCCGCCGAGGCGGCCGTCGGCCTGGCCATCCTCGTCACCTTTTTCCGCAATCGCGGCGACATCGCCGTCGATGACGCCTCGATGATGAAGGGCTGAAACGCAGGTGACGCCCCAACTTATCGTCATCCTGGCGGTGTTCGCGCCATTGCTTGGCGCGGCCGTGGCCGGCCTCGCAGGCTGGAAGATCGGCGACCGCGCTTCGATGGCGGTGACCACCGCCCTGCTGTTCTTCGCCTGCGGGCTCGGCTGGCTGACGTTTTTTCAGGTTGTCGGCGGCCACTGGCCAGCCTTCACCACCATTCTCGCTCGGTTCATCGACATCGGCGCCTTTCAGTCGGCCTGGTCGCTGCGCATCGATTCGCTCTCAGCGGTGATGCTGGTGGTGGTGACGACGGTTTCGGCGCTCGTGCACCTCTACAGCTGGGGCTACATGGCCGAGGACGAGCACAAGCCGCGCTTTTTCGCCTACCTCAGCCTGTTCACCTTTTTCATGCTGGCGCTGGTGACGGCCGCCGACTTCATGCAGCTGTTTTTCGGCTGGGAAGGGGTCGGGCTGGCGAGCTATCTGTTGATCGGCTTCTGGTACAAAAAGCCAAGCGCCAACGCCGCGGCCATCAAGGCCTTCGTCGTCAATCGTGTTGGCGACTTCGGCTTCGCGCTCGGCATCATGACGGTGTTCTGGGCCTTCGGCAGCATCCGCTTCGCCGACATCTTCCCCCAGGTCGCCGCCCACGCCGATCTCGCCTGGAATTTCGCCGGCCGCTCCTGGCGGCTGATGGATCTGGCCTGCGTGCTGCTGTTCATCGGGGCGATGGGCAAGTCGGCGCAGTTCCTGCTCCACACCTGGCTTCCCGACGCCATGGAGGGTCCGACGCCGGTCTCGGCCCTGATCCACGCCGCCACCATGGTGACCGCGGGCGTCTACATGGTCTGCCTGCTATCGCCGATGTACGAATATGCGCCGGCCGCCAAGGCTCTGGTGACGGTGGTCGGCGCGATCACCGCCCTGTTCGCGGCCACCGTCGGCCTGGCTCAGAACGACATCAAGCGGGTCATCGCCTACTCGACCTGCTCACAGCTCGGCTACATGTTCTTTGGGGCCGGCGTCGGGGCCTATTCGGCCGCGATGTTCCACCTGTTCACCCACGCCTTCTTCAAGGCTCTGCTGTTTCTGGGGGCCGGCTCGGTGATCGTCGCCATGCACCACGAACAGGACATGCGCTCCATGGGCGCGCTATGGCGGCGGATTCCGGTGACCTATGCGGTGATGCTGGTCGGCACGCTGTCGATTACCGGGGTCGGGATCCCGTACCTCGATGTCGGATTGTCAGGATTCTACTCCAAGGATTCGCTGATCAACGCCGCTTTCGCGGCCGCGCCGGGCAGCCTCTCGGCGACCTTCGCCTTTATCATTGGCGTCGTCGCCGCCGGCCTGACCTCCTTCTACTCATGGCGACTGGTATTCATGACCTTTCATGGCCACGCCAAATGGGGCGGCGGCCACGCCACGCCCGCCCACGATGACACGGCCCACGGACACGACGGCGGGCACGGGCCGCTGGAGCCGCATGAATCGCCGCCGGTGATGCTGGTTCCGTTGTTGATCCTGGCGCTTGGCGCGGCTTTCGCGGGCGGGATCTTCGTCGACAACTTCATCGGCCCCGAGCGCGGCCAGTTCTGGCGCGGGGCGTTGTTCACGGCCCCGACCAATCACGTCCTGGCCGCGCATCATCTGCCGGTCTGGGTGGCGCTGGCCCCGCTCGCCGCCACGGCGCTCGGGCTGGCCATCGCCTGGTGGACCTACATTCGCCACGAGGGCCTGGGCGCGGCCATCGCCGCCCGCCGCGGGCCGGTTTGGCGGTTCCTCTACAACAAGTGGTACTTCGACGAGATCTACCACGCCGTCTTCGTGCGCGGGGCCGAATGGCTGGGTGACCTATTCTGGAAGGGTGGAGACAAGGCCATCATCGATGGCTTCGGTCCCGATGGCGTCTCCAGGCTTTCCTACGCGGCCGGACGGGCCACCGGCCGACTCCAGACCGGCTACGTCTATCACTATGCCTTCGTGATGCTGCTGGGCGTAGCGGGCCTGCTGTCGTTCGCCCTTTGGGCGTTCGGACGCTGACGCGATGCTGACCCTCATCACATTTCTGCCGATGCTGGGCGTGGCGGCGATCCTGATCACCCGCCAGTTCGCCGGCGACCAGGAGGGCCAGGACCAGACCGCGCGGATCATCGCCCTGGCCACCACCCTGGCGGTGCTGGCCCTGTCGGTGTTGTTGGTCGTCCAGTTCCGCATCTCGGAAAGCGGCTTCCAGTTCACCGAGACCTACGCCTGGTTCGCCGGTCTCAACTACCGGATGGGTGTGGACGGCATTTCGGTGCTGTTCGTGCTTTTGACCGCCTTTTTGATGCCGCTGTGCGTCGTCGCCAGCTGGCGGTCGGTCACCAATCGGGTGGTCGAATACATGATCGCCTTCCTGGTGCTTGAATCCCTGGTGATCGGCGTCTTTTGCGCCCTCGACCTGATCGTTTTCTATCTGTTCTTCGAAGGCCAGCTGATTCCGATGTTCCTGATCATTGGCATCTGGGGCGGCCAGAACCGGGTCTACGCGGCCTTCAAATTCTTCCTCTACACCCTGCTGGGCTCGGTGCTGATGTTGGCCGCCATATTGGCGATGATCGGCATCGCCCACACCTCCTCGATCCCGGCGCTGATGGCCTATCACTTCCCGGCCAGCATCCAGACCTGGCTGTGGCTGGCGTTCTTCGCCTCCTTCGCGGTCAAGCTGCCGATGTGGCCGGTGCACACCTGGCTCCCCGACGCCCACGTCGAGGCCCCCACCGCCGGGTCGGTGATCCTGGCAGGCATTCTGTTGAAGATGGGAGGCTACGGATTCCTGAGATTCTCACTGCCGATGTTCCCGCAGGCGAGCGTCCTGTTCACGCCGCTGATCTTCGCCCTTTCGGTCATCGCCATCGTCTACACCTCCCTGGTCGCCTTCCGGCAGACCGACATGAAGAAGCTGATCGCCTATTCCTCGGTCGCCCACATGGGCTTCGTCACCCTCGGGATCTTTTCTGGCAACCTGCTGGGCGAACAGGGCGCGCTCTTCCAGATGCTCAGCCACGGGGTCATCAGCGGCGCGCTCTTCCTGTGCGTCGGCGTCGTCTACGATCGCATGCACACCCGCGAGATCGCCTTCTATGGCGGGCTGGTGAACCGGATGCCGATCTACGCGGCCGTGTTCATGTTGTTCACCATGGGCAATGTCGGCCTGCCTGGGACCAGCGGCTTCGTCGGCGAGATCACCGCGCTCACCGGAGCCTATGGGGCCGCCACGTGGGCGGCGATCATCGGTTCGACCGGGGTCATCCTGTCGGCGGTCTACGCCCTGACTCTCTATCGCCGGATCACCTTCGGCGAGCTGGTCAATCCCGCCCTGGCCGCCATCGGCGACCTAGGGCGGCGTGAGGCCTTGATCTTCGCGCCTCTGATGCTCGCCACCCTGGCCATCGGCCTGCAGCCGGCATTGGTCTTCCACATAACGACCGCGTCGGCCGAGCACCTCGTGGCCGCCTATCGGACGGCGACGGGACGATGAGCATCGCCCAAACCTTGATGCTGGCCGGACCGGAAGTCTTCTTGGCCGCCGCCGCCCTGTCGCTTCTGATCTGGGGGGCGTTCGCGCGCCGTTCCGGCGAGGTCTTCACCTGGGCGGCGACAGCGGTCCTCGTCCTTGCGGCCGGCCTCGCTGTCGTCACCCCGACCGGACGGGCGTTCGGCGGCGGCCTGATCGTCGACGCCGGGGCGGTATTCGCCAAGGTGGTGATTTATCTGGCCAGCGCCGCCGCCATTCCGCTCGGCCAGCGCTGGTTCGCGCGCCGCAATGACGACCGTTTCGAATTTCCGGTGCTGGTCATTCTGGCCGCCCTTGGCATGGGCATGATGGCCGCCGCCGGCGATCTCATTTCGCTCTACGTCTCGTTGGAGCTTCAGTCGCTGGCCCTCTATGTGCTGGCGGCGTTCCGGCGCGACGACGCCCGATCCTCCGAAGCCGGCCTGAAGTATTTCGTGCTCGGGGCCTTGTCGTCGGGACTGCTGCTGTACGGCGCCTCGCTCATGTACGGCTTCGCCGGTTCGACCCATTTCGACATCATCGCCGCCGCCGCACGCGGCGCCGCGCGGCCGGGGGTCATCTTCGGCCTGGTGTTCCTGATCTGCGGCCTGGCCTTCAAGATCTCGGCCGCGCCGTTCCACATGTGGACGCCGGATGTCTACGAGGGCGCGCCGACGCCGGTCGTCGGCTTCTTCGCCGGCGCGCCCAAGCTGGCCGCCATGGTGCTGCTGGCCCGGGTGCTGGTGGAGGGCTTCGCCGGCTCGCTCGATCAGTGGCGTCAGGTGCTGATCGCCCTGGCTCTGATCAGCGTCGCGGTCGGCGCCTTCGCCGGCCTGGCGCAGCAGAATCTCAAGCGCCTGTGGGCCTATTCCTCGATCGCCAACATCGGCTACGCCCTGGTCGGCCTGGCGGCGGGCGGAACCGCGGGCGTGCAGGCAATGCTGATTTTCATGGTCCTCTATGTCATTGACGTCACCGGCTTTTTCGCCTGCCTGACGGCGCTCAGCCGCGAGGGCCGGCCGATGCAGACCTTCGCCGACTTCGCCGGCCTGATGCACGAGCGGCCGGGCCTTGCCCTGGCCATGACCGCCTTCTGCCTCTCGGCCATCGGCCTGCCGCCGTTCAGTGGCTTTTGGGGCAAGGTGTTCGTGTTCAAGGCCGCTATCGCCGCGGGCCTCGCCCCGGCCGCCGTCATCGCCTTGGTCGGCAGCGTCGTGGCCGCCTTCTACTATCTGCGGCTGATCAAGACGATGTGGCTCGACCCGCCGCCCGGAGCCACCGATGCGCCAGCCGGCGAGGCGAGAACAATTACCTACGCCAGCGCTCTGTTCGCCTTTCCGCTGGTGATGGCCGCTCTCGTGCCGCTCTATCCCGCGGCCCGCGCCGCCGCCGCCGCCTTGATCCAGCCTTAGGGGCGTGGACGCCGTCCCCATCCTCGCCCTGGAGGCGATCGATTCGACCAATGCCGAGGCCCGCCGACGCGCTGAAGCCGGCGACATGGGGCCTCTGTGGATCACCGCTCGCCGCCAGAGCGCCGGACGTGGCCGCCGCGGCCGCACCTGGGAGACCGGCGAGGGCAATCTCGCGGCAACCTATCTTTTCGCCGCGGACCGCCGAGTGGACGAGGCGGCGCAGGTGTCGTTCGTCGCCGCCCTGGCTGTCGCCGACCTCGCCGAGGCGTTTCTTCCAGGCCGCCAGATCGGGCTCAAATGGCCCAACGATCTCATGATTGCAGGCCGAAAGGCGGCCGGCATCCTGGTCGAATCCGGCGCCTTGGCTCCGGGTCGGCTGTGGATCGCGGTGGGTGTAGGCGTAAACCTGGCCCATGCGCCGGATATTCCAGAACGGCCGGCCACGGCCTTCGCCGGCCACGGCGTCTGTCCGAGCCCGGCTGAGGCCCTCGCGGTGCTGGCGGCCGCTTTTGAGCGCTGGCGGATCCTCTGGGATCGACAGGGTTTCGCCGCCATCGCCGAGGCCTGGACCGCCAAGGCCCATGGCCTTGGCGAGCGCTGCGAAGCGCGGCTCGCGGACCAGACTCTCATCGGACTTGCCGAAGGCCTGGATCCGGACGGAGCGCTGCGCCTGAAGCTGGATGACGGCCAGGCGGTGCGGATTACCGCCGGCGATGTATTCTTCGGCTAGTGGGGGAGGGGCGCATGCTACTGGCGATTGAACAGGGCAACACCAATACCCTTTTCGCCATCCACGACGGCGAGCGCTGGCTGGCGCAATGGCGGGCCGGCACCGATCCGATGCGCACCGCCGACGAATACGCCGTCTGGCTGACGCAGCTCCTGAGCCTGGCCGGCCTGGCGATGAAGGACCTGGACGCCTGCATCGTCTCCAGCGTGGTCCCGCAATCGCTTTTCAGCCTGCGCAATCTCGCCCGCCGGTATTTTCAGCTCGAACCCATGGTGGTCGGCGAAAATGTCGAACTCGGCATCGAGGTCCGGATCGAAAAGCCCTCCGAGGCCGGGTCCGACCGCCTGGTCAACGCCATCGGCGCGCACAGCGCCTATGAGGGCGCTCTGCTGGTGGTGGATTCCGGCACCGCCACCACCTTCGATGTGGTGGCCGCCGATGGGGCGTTCGAGGGTGGCGTCATTGCCCCAGGCATCAACCTCTCGGTCCAGGCTCTGCACGACGCCGCCGCGCGCCTGCCCAGGGTGGCTATCCAGCGGCCCCGCCAGGTGATCGGCAAGGACACGGTCTCGGCCATGCAGTCGGGAATCTTCTGGGGCTATATCGGCCTGATCGAGGGTCTGGTGACGCGCATCAAGGCTGATTTCGGCGCGCCGCTCACGGTTATCGGCACCGGCGGCATCGCCTCGCTGTTCCAAGGCGCCACCCAGGCCATCGACCGCTTCGATCCGGACCTCACCATTCACGGCCTTCTTGAGATCGTTCGCCGCAACCGGGGCAAGACATGAACGCCAAAGGCGCAGGCGCGGCGCCTGGGGACGAACTCGTCTTCCTGCCGCTTGGCGGGTCGAACGAGATCGGCATGAACTTCAATCTCTATGGCTATGGTCCGGCGCACGATCGCAAATGGATCGTTGTCGATCTCGGCATCACGTTCGGCGATGAAACGACCCCCGGCGTGGACGTGATCCTGCCCGATCCGGCCTTCATCGAAGACTACGCCAAGGACATCCTGGGCATCGTCGTCACCCACGCTCATGAGGACCATATCGGCGCGGTCGCCTGGCTGTGGCAGCGGCTGCCGGCGCCGCTCTACGCCACGCCGTTCACCGCCTTCCTGCTGCGCGAAAAACTGCGCGAAGCCGATCTGCTCGACCAAGCCAAGATCACCGAAGTCCCGCTCAACGGGACCATCGAACTGGGGCCCTTCGCCCTCACTCTGGTGACCCTGACCCATTCCATTCCCGAGCCCAACGGACTGGTGGTGCGCACGCCGCTCGGAACGGTCTTCCACACCGGCGACTGGAAGCTCGATCCCGATCCGCTGACCGGGGCGGCGACTGACGAGGCGGCGATCCGCCAACTCGGCGATGACGGCCTTCTGGCCATGGTGTGCGATTCCACCAATGTCTTCGTGGAAGGCGAGGCCGGGTCCGAGGCCAGCGTCCGAGAGACCCTGACCGGCCTTATCGCGACGCTCAAGGGAAAGGTCGCGGCCGCCTGTTTCGCCTCCAATGTGGCGCGCATGGACACCATCATCCGGGCCGCCCAGGGCTGCGGGCGCCAGGTCTGTCTGGTCGGGCGCTCGATGATCCGCATGGCCGCGGCCGCCCGGTCGGTGGGCCTGCTGGCCGATATCGCCCCGTTCGTCGATGACGCCACGGCCGCCTCCCTGCCGAGCGAACGGGTACTGTATCTGTGCACGGGCAGCCAGGGCGAGCCGCGCGCCGCGCTCTCGCGCGTCGCCGACGGGACCCATCCGCATGTGAAGCTTGGGGCAGGCGACGCCTGCGTGTTTTCCTCGCGGATCATTCCCGGCAATGAAGTCCCGATCCGCAATCTGCAGAACAAGCTCGCCGATCGCGGCGTGCGCCTCTACACCGAGCGCGACCACCCCGGCATCCACGTCTCCGGCCACCCGTGCCGCGACGAACTTCGGCGCATGTACCAGTGGGCCCGACCGCGGATCGCCATTCCCACCCATGGCGAGCGCCGGCACTTGCTTGAGCACGCCGCCCTGGCCCGGGAAATGCAGGTTCCCGAAGCCCTGGCTCCGCGCAATGGCGACCTGGTTCGTCTGGCGCCCGGCAAGCCGATAGTCATCGACGAGGTGCCGGCTGGCCGGCTGTACGTCGACGCCGGCGTGGTCACCCCGGAAAACGGCCAGGCGCTGCGCGAGCGCCGCCATGCCGCTTACAATGGCATGCTGACAGTGAGCGTGGCGCTTGACCGTCGCGGCGGCCTGGCCGCCGGTCCGACCGTACGCGCCCTGGGCCTTCCCGATGACGGGGGCCTTGCCGACGATCTGGAGGGCCTCGAGGCTGAAGCCGAGCGCGCCGTGTTGCGGCTTTCCGACGTCGAGCGCGACGATCCGAACGCCGTTGAGGCGGCCCTGGCCCGGACGCTCAAGAAAGCCGCCTTCCGCATCTGGAAAAGACGGCCGGTGGTCGAGGCGACCGTGCTTGAGGTGAGATGATGCATCGTCTTCGTATAGCCACGAGCGTCGTTCTGGTGGTCGCCGGATGGGCTTTCGCCGTTCAAGCCGCGCCCGATCCGGCGCGCGCGGCGGCCGATCGCTGGCGGGCCGCGCACGAGAAGCCAATCCTGGATGAATTCAGCACCTTCGTGGCCATGCCTGATGTGGCGACGAACCTCGCCGACGTGGATCGGAACGCCGCCAAGCTGACGGAGATGATGCGCGCCCGCGGCTTTGCCGTGCGCCTCCTGCGCGACGCCCCTGGAACCCCGGCCACGGTCTATGGCGAACTGGCGACCCCGGGCGCAACTCGGACCGTGCTCTTCTATGCCCACTACGATGGTCAACCGGTCGGCCAGAAGGGCTGGCGCTCGCCGCCGTTCACGCCGGTGATGCGCAGCGGAGCGCTGTCGACCGATCCCAAGACCGTCGACTGGAGGGCCGCCGCCACGCCCCTCGATCCCAATGACCGCCTGTTTGCCCGCGCCGGCGCCGACGACAAGGTGACGATCGAGGCTCTGCTCGCCGCCATGGATGCGCTGAAGGCCGCCGGCCTCCGGCCCTCGGTCAACATCAAGCTGTTCTATGAAGGGGAGGAGGAACAGGGCTCCCCGCACCTGGGCGCCATCGTCGGGGCCAACAAGGGGTTGCTTGCCAACGATCTTATCGTCATGGGCGATGGCCCCATGCATCAAAGCGGCCGCCAGATGGTGAACTTCGGATCACGCGGCGTGATTGGGGCGCGCCTAACGGTGTTTGGGCCATTGCGGCCCTTGCACGATGGCCACTATGGCAGCTGGGCCCCGAGCCCGGCGGTGGAGATCGCCGACCTTCTCGCCAGCCTGCGCGACGATGACGGTCACATAAAAATTCCGGGCTTCTACGCCGATGCGCGCCGGCCGACCGCAATGGAGCAGGCGGCGCTCGCCGCCCTGCCAGCGGTTGAAGCGCCCTTAGCCCATGACCTCGGGATCGTCCCGATCACCCCCGAGCGTCTGGCGAACAGCTATTTCAATCCGACCTTGAATGTGCGCGCCATCCACGTCGGCGACAGCGGCCCGGAGGCGGCCAACGCCATCGCCATCGAGGCCTCGGCGTCTATCGATGTCCGCATCGTTCCGAAGATGACGCCAGGAGCGGTGCGGACCCTCGTCGAACGCTTCCTGGCTGACCAGGGATGGCTGGTGGTCGCCGCGCCGCCCGACCTGGCCACCCGCCTGGCGCATCCGAAGATCGTGCGGATCGACTGGGAGGAGGGGGCGACCCTGCCGGTGCGGACCGACATGGCCTCCCCGGCCGCCTTGGCCGCGGTGGGCGCGATCGCGCGAGTCGAGGGCGAGCCGGTCCTGAAGCTGCCGATGTCGGGCGCGAGCTCGGGGATCGCCGTCATGGTCCAGGACCTCGCGGCGCCGATGATCGGGGTCAGCATCGCCAACTATGACGACAACCAGCACGCCGAGAACGAGAACATCCGCCTCGGCAATTTGTGGGATGGAATCGCCGTCTATGCAGCTCTCCTCAGCGACCCGCGCTGGTGAGCTGGCGGGCGCGCCGCCCGCTTCCTTTTTCGCGCCCCACAAGGATGCTAGGCGATGCCGATGATCGGAAAGCTCAACCATGTCGGCGTCGCGACACCGTCAATCGAAGAGTCCTGGAGGCTCTACCGCGATCTCATGGGTGTGACTGACATCACCGAAAAGCGCGCCTTGCCGGAGCAGGGGGTATGGGTGTCGTTCGTCAACCTGCCCAACGCCCAGATCGAGCTCATCGAGCCGCTGGGCGAGGATTCGCCGATCCACGCCTTTCTGGCCCGCAATCCGCGCGGCGGCCAACACCACATCTGTTTCGAGGTTCCCGACATCATCGTCGCCCGCGACGCCATGCGGGCCAAGGGCGCGACGGTCTTGGGAAATGGCGAGCCGCGCATCGGCGCCCATGGCGTGCCGGTGATCTTCGTGCATCCCAAGGACATGGGCGGGGTGCTGGTTGAGCTGATGGCCGAGCCAATGGCCGAGCAGCAAGTCGCATGAGCCTGGGGACGATCGCCTTCATCTATCTGATCGTCTGGTGGACGACCTTGTTCACCATCCTGCCGCTGGGCGTCCGCAGCCATTGGGAGGAGGGAGCCCCCGTCCCTGGCGGCGGCGATCCGTCGTCGCCGGTCGATCCGAAGCTGAAACGCAAGTTCCTGACCACCACCTGGGTCGCCGCCATTCTCACCGCCGTGATCTGGGCGGTGCTGCATTTCCACCTCGTCCACCTGCCGCGGCTCGGCTGATTGCCAAGCCGCGTCAGCGCGGGCTATCTGCGACGCCGTCCAGCCCCCAACCCGGTGAAAGGTCCTCGATGCGCCTGTCGCGCTATTTTCTGCCGCTGCTGCGCGAAACCCCGGCCGAGGCCCAGATCGTCTCACACCGGCTGATGCTGCGCGCTGGGATGATGCGCCAGGAGGCGGCCGGCATCTACGCCTGGCTGCCGCTCGGCCACCGGGTGCTCAAGAAAGTCGAGGGGATCGTCCGCGAGGAGATGGACCGGGCCGGAGCCATTGAGCTCTTGATGCCGACCCTTCAGTTGGCCGACCTGTGGCGCGAGAGCAACCGCTATGACGCCTATGGGCCGGAGATGCTGCGGGTCACCGACCGGCACAAGCGCGAGCTGCTCTATGGCCCAACAAACGAGGAAATGATCACCGAGATCTTCCGCGCCTATGTGAAGTCGTACCGCAGCCTGCCGCTCAATCTGTACCATATCCAGTGGAAGTTCCGCGACGAGGTGCGGCCGAGGTTCGGGGTCATGCGCGGCCGCGAATTCTATATGAAGGACGCCTATTCCTTCGACCTCGACGCCGAGGCGGGCCGGGCCTCCTACAACCGGATGTTCGTCGCCTATCTGCGCTGTTTTCACCGCATGGGCCTGAAGGCCGTGCCGATGAAGGCCGAAAGCGGTCCGATCGGCGGCGAGCTCAGCCATGAGTTCATCGTCCTGGCCGAGACCGGAGAGAGCGGCGTCTTTCTCGATAAGCGGCTGCTGGACACCCCGGTTCCGGGCGAGGATGTCGACTACCAGGGCGATCTCTCGGCCATCGTCGAAGCCTGGACCAGCCGCTACGCCGCCACCGAGGACGTCCATGACCCGGGCCGCTTCGAGCGCGAGACGCCGGCCGATCAGCGGCTGGCGGCGCGCGGCATCGAGGTCGGACAGACGTTCTTCTTCGGCGACAAATATTCAGTTCCGATGAAGGCGAGCGTCACCGCACCGGACGGGACCGAGGTCCCGGTCCAGGGCGGCAGCTACGGGGTCGGTGTCTCGCGCCTGGTGGCCGCGATCATCGAGGCCAGCCATGACGACGCCGGCATCGTCTGGCCAGAGGCCGTGGCCCCGTTCGGGGTCGGGATTATCAGTCTGCGTCCGGGCGATGCGGGCGTCGATGGCGTCTGCGAGGAGGCCTACGCCAAGCTCACGGCCATGGGGCGCGAGCCGCTGCTCGATGACACCGCCGAGCGGCCCGGAGGCAAATTCGCGGCCATGGATCTCATCGGCTTGCCCTGGCAGCTGATCGTCGGACCCAAGGGCGTGGCCGATGGGGTCGTCGAGCTCAAGCGGCGGGCCGGGGGCGAACGCCAGAGCCTGCCGCTGGCCCGCGCCCTGGAGGTCATCGCCGGGTGAAGAGCGCCCAAGGGCGGCCGGCGCGTCCGTTCAGCGCCTGGGAGCGGTCGATCGCCTTCCGCTATCTGTTGACCCGCAAGCGCAACGGCGGCGTCGCCCTGATCTCGATGATCTCGTTTTCAGCCATCGCCCTGGCGGTCGCGGCGCTGATCATCACCATGTCGATCATGAATGGCTTTCGCAGCGAGCTCAGCGCCAAGATCCTGGGCTTCAACGGCCACGCCTACGTCGTCGTGCCGCCCATGAGCCCGCAGCAGCTCGGGGTGGTGGTGCAGCGCCTGCGCGAGGTCCCGCATGTGGTCCAGGCCTTCCCGGTGGTCGAGTCCGAGGCCCTGGTTCAGGGGCCGGATTCGGCTGCCGGCGCGGTGGTGCGCGGCCTGCGCCCCGAAGACCTGGCCCGCCTGCCGATCATCGCCAAGAACATCAAGCATGGCTCGATCGCGCGTTTCGGTCAGGGCGAGGAGGGCGGTGACAGCGTGCTCGTCGGCGCCAAGCTGGCCGATAACCTCGGGGCCAGCGTCGATGGCCAGATCTCGCTGATTTCGCCGACCGGCGCGGCCACGGTCATGGGCGCCACCCCAACCCGCAAGGCCTACACCGTGGCGGGTATTTTCTCTGTCGGCATGAGCGAATACGACCAGACCTTCATCTATATGCCGCTGACCCAGGCGCAGCTTTTCTTCGGCCGCGATCAGAGTGTCGACTTCATCGAGATCAACCTCGACGATCCGGATCTGGCGCCCGATCTGCGCGACGCCTTCGCCACCGCCGCCGGTCCTGGCGCGGTGGTCAGTGACTGGACGCAGAAGAACCGCGCCTATTTCACCGCCCTGGCGGTGGAACGGAACGCCATGCGGATGATCTTCATGTTCATCGTCGCCCTGGCCGCCCTCAACATCATCTCTGGCCTCGTGATGCTGGTGAAGAACAAGGGCCGCGACATCGCCATCCTCAGGACCATGGGCGCCGGGCAGGGGGCGGTGTTGCGCATCTTCTTCATGACCGGTGCGGCGATTGGCGTCGTCGGCACCTTGACGGGGCTCGCGATCGGGCTGGCGTTCTGCCTCAACATCGAGGCCATCCAGAGCTTCATCGAATGGGTGAGCGGCGTGCAGGTGTTCAACGCCGACATCTATTTCCTTTCGCATGTCCCGGCCAAGGTCGACTGGGCCGAGGTCGCTCTGGTGGTCGCCTGGTCGCTGGGCGCGTCCTTCCTGTTCACCTTGCTACCGGCCTGGCGCGCTTCGCGTCTCGATCCGGTGGAGGCGCTGCGATTTGAGTGACACCATCCTTGAGCTGCGCAACCTCAAGCGCACCTACACGACCGGGCAGGGACGCCTGGAGGTGCTCAAGGGCGTCAACCTCGAGGTCAGGGCGGGCGAGGTGGTGGGGCTGGTCGGTCCGTCAGGATCTGGCAAGTCGTCGCTGTTGCACGCCGCCGGACTTCTGGAGCGGCCAAGCGGCGGCCAGATCATTTTCGAGGGCCGCGACTGCGGCGCCTTGAGCGACGCCGAGCGCACCAAAATCCGCCTTCGAGGCATCGGGTTTGTATATCAATTTCATCATCTTCTGCCGGAATTCTCAGCTCTCGACAACGTCGCCATGCCGTTGATGATCGCCGGCCGCAGCCCGGCCCTGGCGCGCAAGCGGTCCGCCAGCCTGCTCGACGCCCTGGGTCTTTCACAGCGGCTGCGCCACCAGCCGGCCCAGCTTTCCGGCGGCGAGGCGCAGCGTATCGCCGTGGCCAGGGCGCTCGCCAACCGCCCGCGCCTGCTCCTGGCTGACGAGCCGACCGGCAACCTCGATCCAGCCACGTCCGAGGCGCTGTTCGCCGGCCTCCACGACCTGGTGCGACAAAATGGGGTGGGGGCGCTGATCGCCACCCACAATCATGGCATGATCAAGCACATGGATCGGGTGATGGTGCTCAAGGACGGGCGCCTGGTCGAGGCCACGGGAGCCTGACGATGTGGGTGATACTTGCGGCTCTGGCGGCGGTCGGGGCGGCCGCGGCGCCGGCTCCGCAACAGGCGGCGACCAACTGGGTGGCCCTGGTCGACGGCGGTCACTACGGCCAGAGCTGGAGCGCCGCTGGAACGCTGTTCCGCCAGCAGATCGACCAGGCGAAATGGGCCGAAACGGTCGCCAAGGCCCGAGCCCCGTTCGGGGCGCTGCAGGCCCGGGTTTTCGCCAGCGCGGAGGCGAAGTCGAGCCTGCCGGGGGCCCCAGACGGCGCCTATGAGATCATCACGTTCAATACTCGCTTCGTCCACAAACAGGCGGCGGTGGAAACCGTGGTCCTGGCCAGGGAAGGCGCGTCCTGGAAGGTCGACGGCTACTTCATTCGCTGAACGGAGCGGGGGGCGGTGATGCGGATCAATTGGCGGGCGCACGGCAGCCTGGGCGCGGCGCTCCTGGGCCTGTTTCTGGCCCAGTACATTGGCTTTTCACTGCTCGGCGAAGGCTGGCGCTTCGGCCTTGGGGTCGGAGCCGGATCGCCGCTGGCCCGGCTCCGGGTTTCGCCGGCGATCACCATCGGCTCGGGCCGTTTTCACCTCAAGGCCGGCCAGGCCGTTCAGGTGAGCTATCACGCCAAGATCGAGGATGGCTGCGTGGCGGTCTATCTTACGCGCTTCTGGCCCTTCGGCGTCGGCCCGTTTTCCAACAGCCTCGATATCCAAGCCAGCGGCGACGGCCAGGGCGATCTGATCGCCCCGGCCGAGGGCTGGTACCGGATCAAGACGATCGCGGCGCGGCCGAGCTTTTGCCAGTCCTTCGACCCCAGCCGCAGCGTCTGGGACAACGCCGCGCGCGGCGCGGCGCTCAACTATTCGCTGAGCTGGAAAGTCCAGCCTTAAGGCGCGCTCAGCGCGCGCGACCAAGAGCAAACCCCGTTTGACGGACTCGTCCAAACGGGGATGATTTGCTCTGGAATCCAACGTTCTAGAGCTTGATTCAACGTTTCCATCTGTCCCGTGTAAACGCACCAAGCTCTAGACCCGGCCCAAAGGCTTGTGAGGCTTGGGCGGAAGCACAATCTCGATGGCGTCGCCGGGTCTGATGCGACCGGAGCGGCTGGCCTCAGCCATGACGCCGACCAGGAAGCTTCGGGCGCCGCGCTGCGTGCGGTCGATGACCGCCTCCATCAGGCCGGCCTGAAAATCGTCAAGCTGGCGGCAAGGCGTGCGCAGGCCAGTGATCGTCACCTCGGCTTCGGCTCCGAGCCTCAGGCGGGTTCCGCGCGGCAGATCGAGCAGGGCGACGCCAAAGGTGGTGATGTTCTCGCCCATGGCCCCGGGAGGGACGCGAAAACCCTGCGCCTTCAGGGTTTCGATCAGTTCGGCATGGATCAGGTGAACCTGGCGCAGGTTCGGCCTGGTCGCCTCGGTGGCCAGACGCGAGCGATGCTGTACCGTGGCCCCGGCGTGACAATCGCCCGCGACACCCAGTCCAGCGACCAGATCCACGGCCTCGACCACGGGCTTTGAGAAGCTGTGGCCTGGCGAGCGGCAGACGGCGACGACGCGACCGGTCACGGCGCCCATTCCGGAGCCAGGACGCAGCCTGGCGAGGCGCCTTGACGATCAGAAGTTGAAACGATCACCCTCAGCGCAATCCACGCCATCGACTTTCCAGGCCGCCGCGAAGCGCTTCAACCGATAGGTCGCGACGGTCTTGGGCTCGGTGGGCCATCTCAGCGCGATGATTACCATATCCGCAGCCGTAGCGGTCGTCTTGTAGGTATAGGGCGGGGCGGAATCCTGACTGCAGGTGATGGGCGAGGAGTCCATGCCGCAAACCTCACCGGACTTATAGCGGCCGCCGCAATCCTGTTTGACCAGGGCGCGTTCGTGCCTGGCCATGGCGCTCAGCAGCGCCGGCGAAAGCAGGGCCGTGTAGTCGACGCGTCGCCGGACCGGGACCGGGCCATAGCGGTGGAACAGATTGTCGAGCTGATTTTCGTCTTTGTCGGCGCGGGCGATGATCCGATCCAGCGCCTTTTCGGCCACGCTCTGCGGCGCATGAAAACCACCGATCGCGGCAAACCCGCCAGCCGGAGTCAACGCCAGGACGGTGAGCGCAAGCCGCAGTTCCCAAGCCGCCTTCATCAGTTCGCCTCCAGGCGCCGATTTCGCGAAAGGGGAAGCTTTAGCGCAAGAGGCGGGGCCGGCAATGCGGAAGGCTCGGGTAAATGTCACCAGCGGATAGGTGAGGGGCGCGGGCGGGCACGGAGCCCTCAATCGCGCGAAGCCCGACCACTGCCGTCCACAACGGCTGTTCAGCTTCGTCTTTTTTTTTCGAGTGCGCCGTCAGGCGTGCGAGGCACGTCGAAGGTGTCGAAGCTTTCGCACTGCCGCTCCTCGCGATGAACGGCTACGCTGCCCGTGGGAAACGTAGGGGAGGCGGACATTGGCCAGAAAATCGAGCAATCACCAAAGATGGTCACGTCGCTCCGTTGGCGCTTTCCTGTCCGCTGCAATGATAACGGCGCCGCTAACAACGGCCGGCGCTGAAACAACGCGAGAGATGACGAAGCTCTCCCCGTCGGCGGCTGACAAAACTGCCAAACGGGATTTGCTGTCGATTCTGAAGCCCGTGGATAAGATCAGCTCGGGCATGCTGGTTCGGTGACGCGGGATCGCGATGCAGACAGCGCCTTACGGCACCGCTCTCAAGGGGCTGTGCCGCATGGATGACCTGTCCTTGCGTTATGTTCCAACCGCCTCTGAACCCAAGGGACGAGATCAACCAATCCAGCCCGTTGGCCTGGAGGCGCAGGCCCTTTTCCATGCTTTGCAGGGACCAATTACGGTCCTCGGTCCCTCTTCGGCCGAAGACGCTGTTTGGAGCGAGGACTGCGATAGGCTCCGCTCCAGCGCTTCACTAAGCAGCCAAAAGGGACGGTTGTGCCATTTCAATGGGTGAGGCCGGTGACATCTCTATCGGTGATCTACAGGAATAACGCGCCTAAGATATATTATGCGAAATCCAAAGGTGGCGATTTGAGCCCGGGTAGCCGCAGAACCCCGCTGGCGATGCGTTGAAGGGTCTCGACGAACAGTCCCGCCTCAAGCGCCATCACCCGGGCCTCCAGAGTTTCGGGCGTGTCGTTCTCGAAAATCACGCACTCGCGCTGGGCCACCACCGCGCCGTGGTCGTAATCGCCGTCCACCAGATGCACGCTGGCCCCGCTGACGGTCTCGCCCGCGGCGATCACCGTCGTGTGCACCGCCCGGCCATACATGCCCGGCCCCCCAAAGCGCGGCAGCAGCGCTGGATGAATGTTCAACACCCGGCCGGCGAACCGCTCCAGCGTGATCGGCCCGAGCTTGCGCAGGTAGCCGGACAGCACCACCAGATCGGCATCGGCGGCGCTGAGCGCTTCGGCCAAGCGCCGGTCGGCGGTCGATGGCGCCTTGGCGGTGGGAATCACGAGCGTGGCGACGCCATGCTGGCGGCCAAACGCTAGCGCCGGGGCCTGGGCGCGGTTGCTGACCGCCAGGACCGGCGTCGCGGCCAGCACCCCTGCTTCGCAAGCGGCGATGATCGCGCGCATGCTGGA
>DATBOH010000094.1:0-2120 GCA_036553915.1 Caulobacteraceae bacterium
TCCGCTCGTCGTCGGAGCCAGCCGCAAAGGCATGATCGGCCGGCTCGATCCGCTCGGCGCCGAAGCCGATGACCGGCTGGGCGGCTCCCTGGCCCTGGCCCTGGCGGCGGCGCGCGGCGGCGCGGCGATGCTCCGGGTTCACGATGTCCGCGAGACCGCCCAGGCTCTCAGCCTCCAGGCGGCCCTCGATGCTTGAGGCGAGCGGCCGCGTCCTGGCGATCGCCGGTTCCGACAGCGGCGGGGGGGCCGGCATCCAGGCCGACATCAAGACGGTGACCGCGCTGGGCGGCTATGCGGCCACGGCGATCACCGCCGTTACGGCCCAGAACAGCCTTGGCGTCTTCGCGGTTCATCGCATCCCGCCTGAGATCGTGGCCGCCCAGGCGCGGGCGGTGCTCGAGGACATCGGCGCCGATGCGATCAAGATCGGCATGCTCGGCGGGGCGGCCGAAGCGATCGCCGCGGTGCTCGCCGACTGGCCGGACATTCCGATGGTGCTCGATCCCGTGATGGCCGCCAAGGACGGTTCGACGCTCATCGACGCCCGGGCGATCGCCGTGCTCATGGCCGATCTGGCCCCGCGCGCCAACCTGCTGACGCCCAACGCCCCCGAGGCGGCCCGCCTGACGGGATTAACGGTGGAGACGACCGATGACCTGCGGCGAGCCGGCGAAATCCTGCTCCGAGCCGGTAGCCAGGCGGTGCTGATGAAGGGGGGCCACATCGCCGGCGATACCGTCGTGGACGTGCTGATGACCAAGGCCGGCGAGACGAGCTTCGCCGCTCCGCGCCTGGCCAGTCGTCACACCCATGGCACCGGCTGCACGCTCGCCTCCGCCTGCGCCGTCGGGCTGGCGCAAGGCCTGGCGCTGCCAGAGGCGGTCGCCCGGGCCTGGGCCTACACTGGCGAGGCCATGCGCCACGCCCCAGGTTTCGGGGCCGGGGCCGGTCCCCTCGATCACGGCTGGCGGCTGCGCGGTGTTTTCGAGGACAGCCGCTCTAGCGCCCTAGGCGCAGGCCCTCGCGGGACTATATCGAAGCTGTAGGAGCCGCATATGCGCCAATGGATGATCGACGCCTTCGCCGACCGGCCGTTTCGCGGCAATCCAGCCTGCGTCGTCGAGCCCTTTTCGGCGTGGCCGGCCGATTCCTGGATGCAGGCCCTGGCGGCTGAGAACAATCAGGCCGAGACCGCCTTTCTGCTCTCCGGCGACAGCCCTGGCCGCTATGGCCTACGGTGGTTCACTCCGGCCCTGGAAGTCCCGCTGTGCGGCCACGCCACCCTGGCCAGCGCCCATGTGTTGCTGTCTGAGATCGGCATCGCCGCCGACGCGGTGAACTTCGACACGCTCTCCGGACCCTTGAGCGTCAAGCGGTTCGAGACCGGCTATGAAATGGACTTTCCGGCCGATCCCCCCAAACGCATCGCCATGCCGGCCGGCCTCGCCGAAGCCCTGGGCGCCGAGCCGGTCGAGGTCTGGGCCGGGCGCTACGTCGTCGCGGTGATGGCCGACGAGGCGGCGGTGCGCGCCCTGGCGCCGAACATCGGCGCGCTTGAGCCGATCTCGTCCGGGGCCTCGGGCGGACGGGGAAACGTCGGCGTGGCGGCGATCGGCGGCCAAGCGGGCGGAGCGGATGTCGTCAGCCGCTTCTTCGCGCCCGGATCGGGTATCGACGAAGATCCGACCACCGGTTCGCTGCACTGCATCCTGTCGCCGCTGTTCTCCGCCAAGCTCGGGCGGCCGAAGCTCTCTTTCCATCAGGCCTATCCGGGCCGGGGCGGCGATCTCGAATGCCAGCTCGACGGCGATCGCGTGCGCCTGCGCGGCGCGGCGGTGACCGTGCTGGAAGGCGTCTTGCGCCTTTGAATCGCCGCTAGGAACGCCCCACGGGCGGCGTCCATGGCTGTGCTCCCGTCTAGACGGGTTTGCTCTAGGGGAGCGGCGTCGGCGGACAAATGTGCGCGGGGTCGAAAATGCGCGCCTTTGTCCAATGTGCTGGCCGCAACGGCGCTACCCCGGAAGCGGCTTCATTGGCGCCGGGGGTTGGCGCGGTACTCGGATCGCTGGGGACGTATCGGTGCGCGTAGGGCGATGTGATGGACCACACCCCAAGATCGG
>DATBOH010000158.1:0-5617 GCA_036553915.1 Caulobacteraceae bacterium
TCCGAAGATCTGAACATCGCCATCCAGACCGACTATGTCTCCAACCACCTCAAGGACCCGTCGCTCAGGGCCCAGTTCATCAACCGCTCGCTGCTGCATTCCTTTTCCTCGATCCTGCACGGCGAGCAGGGCGCGCTGAACCTGTCGGCCAGCCTGTGCCACGTGCTGAAGGACCAGGGCGCGCAGGAATACGCCGCCAACCAGACGCGCGAGGAGGCCCGCCACGTCACTGCCTTCGCCAAGTACATCAAGGCGCGCTGGGGCCGGCCGGTGGAATGCGGCCCGATCCTGAAGGACCTGCTGGTCGAGATCATCCACGCGCCGGAGGTCTACAAGAAGATCATCGGCATGCAGATGCTGGTCGAGGGCCTGGCCATGGGCGCCTTCGCCACCTTCTTCCAGGAACTCCGCGATCCGCTCGGCCGCAAACTGATGCAGCTGGTGATGACCGACGAGGCCTTCCACCACAAGTTCGGGAAGATCTGGGCCGACCGGACGGTGCCCAAGCTGACTCCCGAAGAGCACGCCATCGTCGAGGACTGGGCCGCCCACTGCTTCCAGAGCGTGCTGTTCAACCTCGTCTCGCCATCCGAGCAGCGCGACCTCTACGTCGAATTCGGGCTCGACCCGGACAAGGTGCTGGAGGAAATCCAGAAGATCGCCACCGACGAGGTCCGCCGCGAGGACATGAAGCGGGCGACCAACATCTTCCGGGTGCTGATCAAGACGCTGCTCAACGCCGGCATCATCACCGATCGCACGCGCGCCTTCTATGGCCTGTACGTCGACATGGACGAGCTGAAGTCCGAGGGCGATCGGATGGTCGGCGATGACATCGCCGAGGAAGGGATCGCCTATCTGAAGTCGATCAATTTCCGCGAACGCTCGGTGACGCTCAGCATCGCCGCGGAGTAGACGGCTCTCCCAAACGCGAAACACCCGGCCGGGTCGACGCCCCGCACAGTTTGGGTTGACTGATCAATCAAGTGGCGCCAAGCGTGACTTGAATGAGCGATCAAGTCCTTTCGACCGCCGATCGGCTGGCTTTCGCGGCCATGAAGCTGTTCGCCGAGAAGGGCTACGGCTCGACCAGCGTCGCCGATATTCTGCGCGAAGCTGGGGCGAATTCAGGCAGCCTCTATCACGCCTTTCCGACCAAGCAGGACCTGCTTTTGGAGGTGCTGCGCCGCTACCGCGACGGCATTCGCCAGATGCTGCTCGAACCGGCCTGGCGCGGAACCGAGGATCCGATCGCCCGCATCTTCGCCCTCCTTGACGCCTACCGCGCCATGCTGGTGGCCAGCGAGTTCATCTACGCCTGTCCGATCGGGGCGCTGGCCCTTGAGCTGCATGAGCCCGACCCCGCCGTGCGGGCCCTGCTTGCCGCCAATTTCGAGGGCTGGACAGCGGCCGTGGAAGACTGCCTGGCGGCCGCGTCCGGCCGCCTGCCGCGCGGCGCTGACCGGCGCCGCCTGGCCCAGTTCGTTCTTACGGTCATGGAAGGCGGGGTGATGCAGGCGCGCACCCACCGCGCCATCGAGGCGTTCGACGCCGGCGTGGCGACGCTGGCCGACTATTTCGACAGGCTGCGCGAGGCGGCTGAAAGGGAGAGAGCATGAAACACCAAATCCTGGCCTTGGGCCTAGGTCTGATCATCGCCGGGCCAGCCCTGGCGCAGGCGACGGCGACCGCAACGGCGGTGAAATCGCCGGACGTCGTCGACACCTCGTTCACCACCGCCGACGGCCAGCGCGATCTGCAGCAGTCGATCGTCATCGATGCGCCGGTGGCGGTGCTATGGCGCTCGTTCACCGACGCGGTCGAGTTCAAGCGCTGGAATGCGCCGGTGGCCGCCATCGACATGCGCGTCGGCGGCTCGCTCGAGGCCAGCTACAACACCCGGCATGCGATCGGCGATCCAGACAACATCAAGCATCGGGTCATCACCTTCCTGCCCGAACGATTGATCGTGTTCCAGAACATCCAGGCCCCGCGAATGCTGCCAGGGGCGGCGGCCTTCCAGCGAACCGTGATCGTGCTGCAGTTCGAGCCGCTCGGCCCGGCGCGAACCAAGGTGACGCTCTCATGCACCGGCTGGGGGACCGACGCCGCCTCCAATCGGCTATATGCGTTCTTCCAGCGCGACAACGCCGAGGAGCTCGAATCCTGGAAGCATGTCTATGAGACCAAACCGGCCGGCGGCTGATTTTCCGGGGAGGCGTACACATTCGTAGCGGTAGGGTTTCCGCTTCGCTCGCCTCTTGACGTTGGAACGGACCCGGAACGACACTGGCTCGGGTGGAAGAGAGCCTCGCCCTCATCATCAGCCGGCCGCAGGCGACCAGCGTCGTCACGCGCGGCGCGGCGCGGCTGGTAGCCGCCCTTGGCTTTGCGCCTATGCTGGAAGTAGGTCTGCCGAATGGCCGCCGGGCCGACATCATGGCCCTGTCACCGCGCGGCGCATTCGCCATCGTTGAGGTCAAGTCGGGCCTGGATGACTTCCGCACCGACCGAAAATGGGGCGAGTACCTGCCCTATTGCGACGCCTTCTATTTTGCGGTCGCGCCGGAGTTCCCGCTCGACGTCCTGCCCGAAGGCCCCGGCCTGATCGTCGCCGACAGCTTTGATGGGGCGGTGGTCCGGGAGCCGCCGTCAAGCCCGCTGGCGCCGGCTCGGCGCAAGGCGCTCAGCATCGCTTTCGCCCGCCTGGCGGCGCTGCGGCTGCTGGCTCAGGAGGGCTGACGGCCCCGTCGGCCGCATCGAGCGAGGACAAGCGTCAGAACGCCTCAGGTATGGCACTGGCGCGGAGCGGGGATGCGCCGCACCACGCTGACATCGCTGAAATCGGCGCGGTGGAACTGGCCGTTGTTGTCGATCCAGAACGGCCCGCCGACGATGGCGAAGGCGGCCGCAAGGCAGACCATGGCGACGATGAAGCTGACCGCGGTCAGGATGAGAAGCGTTCGAATCATTTAGGCTCCCCCTTGGGTCTCGAGCGCCGGGCGGAAAACCCGCATGTGCAGGCGGCCATACCATACCAGGGCGTTGATGATGCCGATGAACGCCAGCGATGTGCCGGAGGCGACGAAAACGCCCGCGGACATGAGGCCCAGGCCGCCAACGATAAGGGCGCTTGGCGGCGCTCCGACAACCCAGAACGGGCCGGCGACCATGCCGGCCGCTCCGACCCCGAAGCAGGCTGCCGCTGTGCAGTAGAGCGCCAGGAGCACGCCGCCGATGGAGGTCAGGAACGGAATGACGACGATGAGGTCGAGCGCGCCGAGGCCGAGGATGCCAAAGACGGCGCCCGCCGCGGCCGCGGGGTTGCGCTCGGTCTGCCAGCGCTTGATCCCGGCCTCGGCCTTCATCTCGCGGGCGTGACGTTCGGGATCGCCAAGCGCGGCGGCGATCTCGGACTCGCTGCGGCCGGCGGACGCGCCTTCGGTGAAGTGGCCTTCGTAGTCGGCGACGATCTCGTCGATGGCCGTGGGCGGCAGGCCGGCGAGGCCATTGCGCAGGCGATTGAGGAACTGCTGGCGGGTCATGCGGCTGATCCGACGATGGCGTCGACGGCGCGGGAGAACGATCGCCACTCGGCGCCCTGGTCGGCGAGACTGGTCCTTCCCGACGCCGACAAGCGGTAATATTTGCGCGGCGGCCCGGTCGGGCTTTCGACCAGATAGGTCTCCACCAGGCCGTCGGCCTGCATGCGCCGCATCAGCGGATAAATCGTCCCTTCGCCCATGCCGATCCCCTTGGCGAGGCGGTTTGCGATCTCATAGCCATAGGCGTCGCCCGTCGAGAGCAAGGCCAGAACACACAGTTCCAGCACCCCCTTTTTGAGCTGCACCTGCACGGTTTCGACCACGGACCGCTCCCTTTCGAGAGGCCTGTGTATCGCCAGCTACCATGCGACGCAAGATAGCTTGTTATGAACTTTAGGTAATGAAACGGCTACGAGCTGACGGGCATATGCCCGACGCTGACGCCGAGATCGCGGGCGAGGCCATCGCCGACATCGTAGATCCAGCCATGCAGAGACAGCGGCTGGCCGCGCGCCCAGGCGGCTCGGACGATCGGCTCGGCGGCAAGGTTGGCGACCTGGTGCGCGACATTGAGCTCGGCGAGGCGATTCTCGCGCGGCGGTCCGGCCGGCAAGGCGTCGAGCTCGTCTCGATGGGCCCGGACGAGCGCCTTCAGGGGCGCCAGCCAGCTATCCACATGCGGGGGCGCTCCGCCCTCCAGCGCGGCGCGAACACCCCCGCAGCCGTAGTGGCCGACCACCAGCAGCTCCGGCGCTTTCAGAACTTCGATGGCGAACTCGACCACGGCCAAAGCGTTGGGATCGCCCGGCTTGACGAGATTGGCGATGTTTCGGTGCACGAACACTTCGCCCGGGTCGAGATCGAGGATGACATTGGCGGGGATGCGGCTGTCCGAACAACCGATCCACAGCCAGCGCGGGCTCTGCTGTTGGGCGAGGCGTCCGAAAAAGCCCGGATCGGCGTCGGTCCGCGCTTCTGACCAGGCCCGATTGCGGGCCAGGAGTTCGGACAAGGGCGGTAGCGGCTCAGACAATCGCGAAATCCAGGGGCTCAAGCCCGTCGATCGAAGCGGCGACGCGATCGCCGCGGACCAGGGGACCGACGCCGTCGGGGGTGCCGGTGAAGATCAAGTCTCCGGCCGCCAGGGTCCACAGTTTCGAGGCTTCGGCGATGATCTCCGCGACATTCCAGATCAGGTCTTCGAGGCTGGCCGACTGGCGCATGGCGCCGTTGACGCTGAGGCTGATGGTCCCGGTCGGGGGCAACCCTTGGGCTGGGCGGATGGCGCCAATGGGCGCCGAACGGTCGAAGCCCTTGGCCGCTTCCCAGGGTTGGCCCTTGGCGCGGGCGGCGGCCTGCAGGTCGCGGCGGGTAAGATCGACGCCGACGGCGTAGCCGAATACCAGGCCGAGAGCGGCGCTTGCTGGCACATCGGCGCCGCCGGCGCCCAGCGCCACCACCAGTTCGACCTCATGATGGAAATCGGCGGTCGCCGGCGGATACGGAATGGCCACCCCAGAGGGGCTGACCGCGTCGGCCGGCTTGGCGAAGAAGAACGGCGGATCGCGATCGTCGCCGCCCATCTCTCGCCGGTGTGCGGCGTAGTTGCGGCCGACGCACAGAATGCGGCGGACCGGGAAGAACTGCGTCCGGCCGGCGATAGCGACGGCGGGATGGGGCGGGGCGGCGGGTACAGGAAGGCTCATGGGCGAGCCGTATCTAACCGTTCTTTCACTTGTCGCCCAGCGGCGTGGCGGGCATTGGCCATAGACGGGACGGATTGCGCTAGAGCCTGGTGCGTTTGCACAGAACAGATGGAAACGTTGAATCAAGCTCTAGAAAGTTGGATTCCAGAGCAAATTATCCCCGTTTGGACGATTCCGTCTAAACGGGGTTTGCTCTAGACGCCGGTCAGAGGGCTGCATGCTGATCATCGAGGCCTTGAGCCATGTCTATGGCGGCGGGGTCAGGGCGCTGGACGATGTCAGTCTGACCATCGCCAAGGGCATGTTCGGTCTGCTGGGCCCCAACGGCGCCGGCAAGTCGACCCTGATGCGCATTGTCGCCACCCT
>DATBOH010000166.1:0-4836 GCA_036553915.1 Caulobacteraceae bacterium
GCTGTCGCCGGCTTTGAGCTGCTCGGCCCCCCAACGCACGAATTCGTCGACATAGCGATGATAGTTCGTGAACAGAACATAGGCCTGGACCGTCTCCGGCGGCGTGCCGGTGTAGTGCGCCAGTCGGGCCAGGGAAAAGTCGGTGCGCGGGGCGTCGAACAGCGTCAGCGGCCGCGGAACGGCGGCGATCGGCGACCACAGGCCGTCGGCGATCTCATCGCCGATGGCGGCCAGTTCGGGCGATGGAAACCAGTTCGCCAGCGCCGCGGCCGGCGCGGCGGCCTCGTTGAGGTCGGCGCCGTCGAGCACATAGGGGTAGGGGATTTCCTGGCTTGAGCGCACCACCTCGGCCTCGACCGCGAAATCGGCCAACAACAGGCTGAGCTGTTCGGTCAGGTAGTCGCGAAACAGGTCCGGCCGGGTGAAGGTGGCCGAATAGACTCCCCCCTGGCTGAATCGGGCGAAGGCGCGCGACAGGCGGGGCGCCGGCCCGCTGGCGGTGTGCGAAAGGCGCAGGGCCGGATAGACATAGGCGCCGCCAGCGCGCAGGGCCGGATCCGGCGGCCGGCCAGTGGTCAGAAAGGCCGCGAGCGCCCCGCGCAGGGCCTCGACCGAACGCCGATATTCATTTTCCAGGGCGTCGACGAGTTGGGCGGCCGTAGCGGAGGCGGGCATTCGGTGTTGTACTCCGAGGTGGCGCTTGTCGCCAGCGGCCCGCCGCCGGCGCTCGGTCCTCAGCCGGTGGCGTGCGCCGCCGCATAGGCGTCAACGGCGGCGAGATGGGCGGCGATCTCAGCGGCTGGCAAGAAAGAAGCGGTGAAGCTGTTGCGGGCCAATTGCACCATTTCGGCCTGGCTCAGAAACGGCGCCATGGCGGCGTAGTTGGCGTTCACATAGCCGCCGAAATAGGCCGGATCGTCGGAATTGAGCGTCGCCACGATCCCGGCTCGCAGCATGGCGCCTGCCGGCTGGCTGGCCATCGAGTCGATGACCCGCAGGCGCAGGTTGGATAGGGGACACAGGGTCAGCGGCACCCCGCTCCGCGCCAGGCGCGCGATCAGGCGCGGGTCGTCCATGGCGCGGTTGCCATGGTCAATGCGATCGACCTGCAAGACATCCAGCGCCGTCTCGACATAGGCGGCCGGTCCTTCTTCGCCGGCGTGGGCGACGCGTTTGAGGCCGAGCGCCCCGGCGGCCGCGAACACGCGCGCGAACTTTTCCGGCGGATGCCCCAGTTCCGAGGAGTCCAGCCCGACGCCGACGATCCGACCCAGCCACGGTTCGGCGGCCTCAAGCGTGGCCAGCGCGTCATCCTCCGAAAGGTGGCGCAGGAAACACAGGATCAGCCGGCTGCTGAGGCCCAGACGCGCCTTTGCCTCGTCCATGGCCGCCAGGATCCCCTCCACGACCGTGGCCATGGCGACGCCGCGCGAAAGATGCGTCTGAGGATCGAAAAACACCTCGGCGTGGCGGACCGTTTCGGCGGCGGCGCGGGCGAAATAGGCGGCCGCCAAGGCCTGGAAGTCGGCCTGGGTCCGCAGCGCCGCCGCGCCCTGGTAGTAGAGATCGAGGAAGTCCTGGAGCGAGCCAAAGGCGTAGGCGGCTCTCAGCCCCGCTTCATCGGCATAGGGCAGCGACACGCCGTTCCGCCGCGCCAGGGCGAACAGAAGCGCCGGCTCCAGCGACCCTTCGAGATGCATGTGCAGCTCGGCCTTGGGAAGGCCGGCGATGAACCTTGCGCTAACCAATTTCCCTCCCTTGCCTGACGCGCGCCCGCCGATACGCTTGGGTTCCTAAAGAATCATCGGGCCGAACGCATGCTGGAACGCACCTTCGGCCTGGGCGCCCACGGAACCAGCGTCCGCACCGAGGTTCTCGCCGGCCTGACCACGTTCCTGACCATGGCCTATATCATCGTCGTCAATCCGGCCATTCTCGGCCAGGCGGGCATGCCGGTGGCGGGCGTGGCCGCGGCTACCTGCGTGGCGGCGGGCCTCGGCTGCCTGTTGATGGGCCTGATCGCCAACTACCCGCTGGCCTTGGCCCCCGGCATGGGGCTGAACGCCTATTTCACCTACACCGTGGTCAAGGACCTGGGCGTGCCGTGGGAGACGGCGCTCGGCTGTGTATTCCTCTCTGGCGCGGCCTTTCTGGTCCTGACCCTGACCGGCGTGCGCCAGCTGATCGTCGGGGCGATCCCAAGGCCGCTGTTCGCCGCCGTCGCGGGCGGCGTCGGCCTGTTCATCGCCTTCATCGGAGTGAAGGAAGCCGGCATTGTCGTCGCCAACCCAGCGACCACAGTGGCCCTGGGCAATCTGGCCGCGCCGACCGCCATCGTCAGCCTGGCCGGCCTGCTGTTGATCGCCGCCCTGCAGGCTTTCCGGATCCGGGCCGCCATCCTGATCGGCGTCGTCGCCACCGCCGTGGCGTGCTGGGCCTTGGGCCTTGCTCATCCGCCCACCGAAGCGGTCAGCGTCTCGGCGCTCTCGGCCACGGCCTTTCGGTTGGATATCCCCGCCGCCCTGCACCTCAAGGGCAGCCTCGGCTTGACCCTGGTCGAGATCGTCCTGGTGTTTCTGTTCGTCGATCTGTTCGACAATGTCGGCACCCTGGTGGCGGTGGCCAAGAAGGCTGACCTGATCGCCGCCGATGGAGCCATACCGCGCCTGAACCGCATTTTGCTGGCCGATTCGCTGGCCACGATGATTGGCGCGGCGGCCGGAACCAGCACCGTGACCAGCTACATCGAAAGCGCCGCCGGGGTCGCGGCCGGTGGCCGCACCGGCCTCTCGAGCGTCGTGGTCGGCGTGCTGTTCCTGCTGGCTCTGTTGGTCGCTCCGCTGATCGCCCTGATCCCGACCGCCGCCGCCGCCCCGGCCTTGATCCTGGTCGGGGCGATGATGATCGGACCGGTGGCGGAGATCGACTGGGCCGATCCCGCCATCGCCATTCCGGCGTTCCTGATCCTGATCGGCATTCCCCTCAGCTTTTCGATCGCCAACGGCCTGGGGCTGGGGATCGTCGCCTATGCGGTGCTGCGCCTGGCGACCGGCAGGGCGGCCCGCCGCGACTGGCTGGTGTTCGTTCTCGCGGCCTTGTTTGCGGCCCGCTTCCTGTGGCTTGCCCATAGCCCGACCGGTTGATCTTGCACTTGCGGGCCTCGATCGCCACCTAAGCGGTCACGTCGTCATCCGTCGCCATCGTGGGGCGGGAGACGACCGGGTCGCTTGTTCAAGGACTCGCCATGAACCGTACGATCGTTTTCGACAGTCCGTTTCTGCTCGGCTTCGACCATACCCGTTCGCTGATCGAGCGGGTCTCCAAGGCCGCCGGCGAGGGCTACCCTCCCTACAACGTCGAAGATTCCGGCGATGGCAGGGTCCGGATCAGCATCGCGGTCGCCGGCTTCACCGCCGACCAGCTCTCCGTGACCGTCGAGGACAACCACCTGACCATCACCGGCCGGCGCGAGCCGGAATCCACCCAAGAGCGGGCCTACCTGCATCGCGGCATCGCCGCCCGGGGGTTCGTTCGCGGCTTCGTCTTGGCCGATGGCATGGAGGTCGAGGGAGCGACCCTCGAACACGGCTTGCTGCATGTCGATGCGGTCCGCCCGGAAAAGCAGACCCTGGTTCGCCAGGTGCCGATCCGGACGGCCACCTGAACGGCGGCTCGCCCGCGCGCGTTTCATGGATGAAAAGGAGTAAGCCATGGGCTTCCCCCACCTGAGCAATGAGGACTTCGCGGCTTTGGGCGGTCCGAACCTCGTCTATGTCCGGCCGATCAAGGCCGCCGAAATTCTCGCTGACACCCCAGTCGAGCAGATTCGCGGCTTCGATCTGAAGCCCGATCAGACGCTCTACGCCCTGCATCGCGCCGATGGCGCCCGCCTGGCGGTGATGGGCGATAAGGACTCGGCCGTGGCCGCCGCCCTGGCGCACGAACTGGCGCCGGTTTCGGTGCATTAGGCGCGCATCGCCCGGGCCGCTGTCTCAGGCCGCCGAGATCTGCACTTCGTCAGCCAGGAGCGCGTGAATCGCCTCGGCGCTGCGGGCCACCCGCAGCCGCTCGCGGATATCGGCGCGGCGCAAGATCCGGGAAATCCGGGCCATGGCCCGCAGATGCTCGGTGCCAGGACCGGTGGGTCCCAGCAGGGCAAAGACGAGGTCGACCGGCTTTTCGTCCACCGCCTCGAATTCGACCGGGCTCTCCAGACGCACGAACACGCCGTGCAGACCGGTGAGGCCCGGGACCTGGGCGTGCGGAACAGCGATCCCTCGACCGACCCCGGTCGGGGCCACGGCCTCGCGTTCGGCCAGAGCGTCAAGAACCTGAGCGGGTTTCAGACCCAGGGTGCGGCTGGCGATTTCGGCCACAACCGCGAGTATCTGGCGCTTGCTTCGCGCCGTCACCTGGGGCGCGATGCAGCGGATGTCGAGTAGCGCCCCGATCGTATTCATCGAGACTGTGACCTCCGCCTTCCCAAAACCCGTTTTCGACCCTCGACCCGGTCAGGCGTTGGCGCGTCGTGGCGCCCGCTGCAGGGTCGGCGGGCGGGTCCTGGCCGGATCGATCCAGCCGATGTTCCCATCCGCACGTCGATATACCACCGACAATCCGCCATGGGCGGCGTTGCGGAACACGATCGCTTGAGTTTCGATCAAATCGAGCTCCAGCACGGCCATCGAGACCGTCATGGTGCGCAAATCGGTCTCCGTCTCGGCGATGATCATCTTCGAGGGCGGGGCGCCATCATCGCCTTCCTCCCAGCCATCGAATTCGTCGTCACCCTCGCCCGGAGCGCGGATCACCATCAGGGCCGCGGTTTCGGCAGCC
>DATBOH010000190.1:0-4641 GCA_036553915.1 Caulobacteraceae bacterium
CAGATCGCCGCCCTTTCCGATGAGGCGTTGCGAGCCAAGACCGACGAGTTCCGGGGCCGTTTCGCCGCCGGCGAGACGCTTGAATCGATGCTGAACGAAACCTTCGCGGTGGTCCGCGAAGCGGCCAGGCGGCGGCTAGGCGAGCGTCACTATGACGTACAGCTTGTCGGCGGCATGGTGCTGCACAAGGGCGGCATTGCCGAGATGCGCACTGGCGAGGGCAAGACCCTGGTGGCGACGCTGCCGGCCTACCTTAACGCCATCGCCGGCAAGGGCGTGCATCTGATCACCGTCAACGACTACCTGGCAGCTCGCGACGCCGAGTGGATGGGGCGGGTCTACAGTTTCCTCGGTCTTACGGTCGGGGTGATCGTCAATGGGCTATCGCAAGGCGAGCGGCAGCGCGCCTACGCCGCCGACATCACCTATGGGACCAACAACGAGTTCGGCTTCGACTATCTGCGTGACAACCTGGTCTATGACGCCAGTGAAATGGTCCAGCGCGGCCATAGCTTCGCGATCGTCGATGAGGTCGATTCGATCCTGATCGACGAGGCGCGTACGCCGTTGATCATCTCCGGGCCGACCGAGGATCGCTCGGATTTCTATCGCACCATCGACAAGCTGGTGAAGGAACTGGTCCGGGATCCGGACACCTTCGAGCATGACGAGAAGCAGAAGCAGGCGCTGCTGACCGAACATGGCTCGGAAACCATCGAGACGATGCTGGAGCAGGCCGGCCATCTCGCCGACGGTTCGGCCGGGCTCTACGACCCGGCCAACGTCTCAGTGGTTCACCACGTCAATCAGGCGCTTCGCGCCAATGTGCTCTACCAGCGTGACCGTGACTACATCGTCCGCGACGGCGAGATCATGCTGATCGACGAGTTCACGGGCCGAATGATGCACGGTCGGCGTCTGTCGGAGGGTTTGCACCAGGCGATCGAAGCCAAGGATGGCGTCGATATTCAGCCTGAAAATCAGACCCTGGCCTCGGTCACCATCCAGAACTACTTCCGGCTGTACGACAAGTTGTCGGGCATGACTGGCACGGCGGCCACCGAGGCTCAGGAATTTTTCGACATCTACCAGATGGATGTAGCGGAAATCCCGACCAATCGGCCGATCTGCCGCAAGGACGACGACGACGAGGTCTATCGGACCGCCGAGGAGAAGAACAAGGCGATCATCGAGCAGATCGTCGATTGCCACCAGCGGGGCCAACCGGTCCTGGTCGGCACGGTTTCGATTGAGAAGTCCGAACAGTTGGCGGAACTTCTCACCGCTCACAGTTGGGACAAGGACGGCAAGTCCGTCGCCGGTGTGCCGCACAGCGTCCTGAACGCCCGCTATCACGAGCAGGAAGCCTATATCATCGCCGACGCCGGCGTTCCTGGCGCGGTCACCATCGCCACCAACATGGCCGGGCGCGGCACCGACATTAAGCTCGGCGGCAATATCGACATGCGCCTGCACAAATGGCGCGACGAACAGACCGGTCTGGGCATCGAGCCGACGCCGGAAGCGGAAGCCGAAGAGCGCACCAGCCTCGAAGCCGAGATCGAGGCGGCCAGACAGGTCGCCTTGGCCGCGGGCGGACTGTTCGTGCTCGGCACCGAACGCCATGAAAGCCGGCGGATCGACAATCAGCTGCGCGGACGAACCGGCCGCCAGGGCGACCCCGGGCGCTCAAAGTTCTTTCTTTCCTGCGAGGACGACCTGCTGCGGATTTTCGCCGGCGAGCGGCTGGATTCGATCATGCGCACCTTCGGTGTCGAAGAAGGCGAGGCGATCACCCACCGTTGGCTCAATGGCGCCATCGCCACGGCCCAGAAGCGCGTCGAGCAGCGCAACTACGAGATTCGCAAGAATCTTCTGAAATATGACGACGTGGTCAACGACCAGCGCAAGGCGGTGTTCGAGCAGCGCCATGACTTCATGGTCGCCGACGACCTCTCCGACATCGTCCGCGAAATGCGTCAGGACACCATCGACGATCTGGTCGGCCGCCATCTGCCGCCCAAGGCCTACGCCGACCAGTGGGATGTCGACGGCCTCACCGAGCAAGTTCATGAACTCTTGGGTCTGGACCTGCCCATTCGCGACTGGGCCGCCGAAGAAGGCATCGCCGACGAAGAAATCACGCAGCGAATCAACACCGCGGCCGACGCCCGCGCCGCCGAACGTGAAGAAATGATCTCGGCCGATCAGACCCGCCAGCTTGAGAAGAATTTCCTGCTGCAGATGGTCGATATGCAGTGGCGCGAGCACCTCACGCACCTCGACCATCTGCGCAACGTCATCGGCCTGCGGGGCTATGGCCAGCGCGACCCGCTCAATGAATACAAGACCGAGGCCTTCGCGCTCTTCGAAACCCTGATCGGCAATCTCCGCCAGGCGGTCACCAAGTGGATGATGACCGTGGAGTTCCGTTTTGCGCCGCCCGAGCCGTCGCCGCCGCCGATGTTTGAAATGCACATGAACCCCTTCACAGGCGACAATGAGCGGGCGTTGGAGACCGTCGGCGCGACCTTGGCCGCGGGCGATGCCGAGACCCGCGCCGCGCTGCCGCTTTCGGCGCTCCCGAGCGGCTTCGAAACCACGGGCCGCAACCAGGCCTGCCCGTGCGGTTCGGGCCGCAAGTTCAAGCATTGCCACGGCGCGCTGGTCTAGCGGCGCGGCGGCCCACCGGAGGCGCGGGCGCAGTGATCGACTGCGATGTCCTGGTCATTGGCGCAGGGATTGCCGGCGCGTCGATCGCCTGTGAACTGGCGGCCCACGCAAAGGTCGTCATCGTCGAGCGTGAAGAGCGTGCCGGCTATCACACCTCCGGCCGTTCGGCGGCCATGTTCATCGAGAGCTATGGTCCGGCCCCGGTGCGCCGCCTCACCAGCGCCAGTCGCGCCTTCTTTGACGCTCCGCCGGCCGGCTTCTCCGACTACCCGCTGCTGACACCGCGCCCGGCGCTAACCATAGCGCGCGCCGATCAGAGCGGCGCCCTGGAGGCTGTCGCGGCGCAGCTCACCGAAACCGGCGGGGCATTTCGGGAGGTCTCGGCGGCGGATGCCAAGGCTCTCGTACCGGCGCTCAGGCCAGAGGCCGCGGTCCGGGCCCTGATTGAACCCGACAGCGCCGACATCGACGTCGATGCGCTGCTGCAGGGCTTCCTGCGCCTGGGCCGCTCGCGTGGCGTGGAGCTGATGTCTGGCGCGGCTATTGACGGCTTGGAGCGAGCCGCTGGCCGCTGGCAAATTCGCCTCGCCGACGGACGGACAATGACGGCGACGACGCTCATCAATGCGGCGGGGGCATGGGGCGACGCGGTGGCTCAACTGGCCGGAGCCGCGCCCATCGGCCTCGTTCCCAAGCGTCGGACGGTGATCCTTGTGGACCCGCCAGCCGCCGAGAGCGTCGCCGGCTGGCCGACGGTCGTCGGGGCCGCCGAGGATTTCTATTTCAAGCCCCAATCGGGCCTGATCCTGGCCTCGCCCTGCGATGAAACTCCTTCAGCAGCGGTCGACGCGGCGCCTGAGGAGTGGGACATCGCCGTCGCCGTCGAACGCCTGCAAACCGCGGCCGACATTCCCGTGCGGCGTATCGCCCAGTCCTGGGCCGGCCTTCGAACCTTCACCGCGGACCATATCCAGGCGTTCGGCTTCGATACCGGCGTCGAGGACTTCTTCTGGTTCGCCGGCCAGGGCGGATTCGGCATGCAGACCGCGCCGGCGGCGGCGCGGCTGGGCGCCGCGCTCGCGCTTCGTCGTCCCGCGCCGTCCGATCTGATGGATCGCGGCGTCGCGGCGAGCGATTTTGCTCCGGGCCGTTTCGGCTAGGTCAGATCAAAGCAGGCCGGGGAACTGTCCGCCATCGATGAGCAGGTTCTGGCCGGTGATGTAGCCTGCCCGCGCGCCGCATAGGAAGGCGCAGAGACGTCCAAATTCCTCGGCTTCGCCAAATCGGCCGGCGGGAATCTGACGCATCTGTCGCTGCCTCAGGGCTTCGTCGCCACCCTGGAGGTGTTTCAGGCGATCGGTGTCGAAGAGACCCGGCAGCACGTTGTTGAGCGTCACATTGTGACCGGCGACCTGCCGCGCGAGGCCGCCGACAAAGCCGGTCAGGCCGGCGCGGGCGGCATTGGAGAGGGCTAGATTGGCGATAGGCGCCTTCACCGCACCGCTGGTGATGTTGACGACCCGACCGAACCGCCGCGCGATCATGCCATCGAGGCAGGCCCGGATGAGGAAGATCGCCGCCAGCATGTTGGCGTCGACGGCGGCGATCCAGGCGTCGCGATCGAAGTCCCGGAAGTTTCCGGCCGGCGGTCCGCCAGCATTGTTGATTAGAATGTCGGGCGCCGGTTCGGCTTCGAGCAAGGCGGTTCGCCCCGCCTCTGTCGTCACATCGCAAGCCACCGCGGTGACATCGGCGCCGGTGTCATCGCCAATGCGTTGGGCGGCCGCCAACAGCCGATCGCGGCCGCGAGCGGCGATCACCAGCTTGACGCCCTCGCCGGCCAGGGCGTGGGCGGCGCCATAGCCAAGCCCAGCGCTGGCTCCACAGACAATGGCCTTTCGACCGGCAATGCCGAGATCCACGCATCGCCTCCCTAGAGCAAACCCCGTTTAGACGGCACCGTCCAAA
>DATBOH010000100.1:0-5746 GCA_036553915.1 Caulobacteraceae bacterium
CGGCGAGGTCGTGGTCACCGCCACGAAACGGTCGGAGAACCTGCAATCCGTGCCGATGAGCATCACGGCCATCGACACCAAGAAACTGGATGAGCTGCACGTCACCGAGTTCCAGGATTATGTGAAATTCCTGCCGGCGGTGACCTTCGAAACCTTCGGGCCGAGCCAGAACACGGTCTTCATTCGTGGCGTCTCCGATGGTGGCGTCGCCAACCATTCCGGTCCCCAGCCCAGCGTGGGCACCTATCTCGACGAGCAGCCGATCACCACCATCAACGGCTCGCTGGACGTCCACATCTACGACATCGCCCGGGTCGAGGTGCTGTCGGGGCCGCAGGGCACCCTGTATGGAGCCAGCTCGGAATCCGGCACCCTGCGGATCATCACCAACAAACCGTCCACCGCCGGCTTCAGCGGCGCCCTGGATGTCGAGGGCAACTGGGTCGATCATGGCAGCGAGGGCTATGTCGTCCAGGGCTATGTCAACGTGCCTCTCGGCAACCGCCTGGCGGTGCGCCTGGTGGCCTTCGACCAGCGTGACGCCGGCTACATCGACAATGTGCTCGGCCAGCGCCCGTTCGTGGAGTGCGGCGCGGTCGCCACCAGCGTTTGCTCGGGAACCCCCGGTCCGGTCGATTCGGTGATCAACAACGCCGATCGGGTGGCCAAGAACTTCAATCCGGTGGAGACCTACGGCGGCCGCGTGGCGCTGAAGTTCGATCTCAACGATAACTGGACCATCGAGCCGACCTTGATCGCCCAGGATCAGCGGGCCAAGGGCTTCTTCGGCTACAATCCGGCGGTGGGTGACTTGCAGGTCAGCCGCTTCCAGCCCGACGCCTCACATGACCGCTGGTACCAGGCCGGCCTGACCATCAACGGCAAGATCGGTCGCTTCGATGTCACCTACGCTGGCGGCTATTTCCGCCGCTGGATCAACTCGCTCGAGGACTACAGCGACTATTCGGTGGCCTACGACGAATACTATGGCAGCGGCGCCTACTGGACCGACGCCAGCGGCAATCCGTTGCCGCACGCCCAGCAGTTCATCGTCGGCCGCGACCGGTTCGAGAAGGGCAGCAACGAGCTGCGCATCGCCTCACCGTCCACCGACCGGTTCCGGATCATCGCCGGCCTGTTCCAGGAGCGGCAGTCGCACTGGATCATCCAGGACTATGTGATCCAGGGCCTCGGTCCGCAGATCTCGGTCACCGGGTGGCCGAACACCATCTGGCTCACCGACCAGGACCGGGTGGACCGCGACCGGGCGGTGTTCGGCGAGGCGAGCTTCGATATCCTGCCCAACCTCACCATCACCGGCGGCATCCGCTACTATCACTTCGACAATTCGCTGTTTGGCTTCTACGGCTTCTCGGCCAACTACAGTTCGCACACCGGCGAGGTCAAATGCGTGCTGTTCCCAGGCCTGACGTTCCGCGATGCGCCGTGCGTCAACCTCGACAAGGACACCCACGGCACCGGTGAGACCCACAAGGTCAACCTCACCTACCGGCTCGACTCGGACAAGCTGGTCTACTTCAATTACGCCACCGGCTTCCGCCCGGGCGGGGTCAATCGCAACGGCAACTTCGGGCCCTATCAGACCGACACCTTGACCAGCTACGAGGTCGGCTGGAAGACCGCGTGGCTCGATCATTCGCTGATCTTCAACGGTGCTCTCTATGACGAGGAGTGGAACAACTTCCAGTTCGCCTTCCTCGGGCCAAACAGCCTGACCATCGTCCAGAACGCGCCGACCGCGCGCATCCTAGGCGTCGAATCGAGCCTCGAATGGCGGGCCACCGAAGGTCTGACCTTCACCGCCGGGGGGGCCTACAACGACGCCCACCTGACCGCGCCCTTCTGCCAGGATCCGGCGAGCGGCGAGCCGACCACGGTCTGCAACGCCTCCACGATCAAGGCCCCCAACGGCACCCCGCTGGCGTTCACGCCCAAGTTCAAGGGCAACCTCACCGCCCGCTACGTCTTCCCGATGATGGGCTGGAACGCGCACGTGCAGGCCTCGGTGGCCTACGAGTCGTCGCGCACCCCGGCGGTGTTCGCGGCCGATGTCGCCAACCTCGGGAAGATGCCGGGCTTCGCCACCGTCGACCTGGCTTTCGGGGCCGAGCGGGACAAGACCTCGTTCGAGGTGTTCGTCAAAAACGCCTTCGACGAGCGCGGACAGCTGGATCGGTTCACGCCGTGCACCACCAGCATCTGCGCCCCCGGCTATCCGGCCGGCGTCGGCTCCAATGGCGTGGCTTTCCCGGCCGTGCCGCCGGCGGTGTACGTGATCCCCACCCAGCCGCTCACCATCGGCATCCGTCTGGGTCAGAAGTTCTAGCCGGTTCGGCCGCCGCCGGGCGTGCTATAGCCCCGGGATGAGCGAGGCCGCGGTCGGGACCATCGAGGACGCGCTCCGTCAGGCCGCGCGGCTGCTCGATCAGCGGCCGGACCTGGCGGCGGCGCAGGCGCGCGAAATCCTCCGTGTCGCGCCGAACGATCCGCGCGCGGCCACCCTTCTCGGCGGCGCGTTGCGGCGCGGCGGCGATGTCGACGGCGCCCTGGCGATCCTGGAACCGGTAGCGCGCCAGCAGGCCAGGGCCTGGGCCCCGCATCTCGAACTCGGTCTCGCCCTGCAGGCCAAGGGCGAGGGCGTCCTGGCGCTGGCGGCCCTGCGCCAGGCACTGGCGCTGAACCGCGATCTGCCCCAGGCGTGGCGGGCGATCGGCGATCAGCTGCACTTCGATGGCGATCGCACCGGGGCTGACGCCGCCTACGCCGAACATATCCGCGCCTCGGTCCAGGACCCACGCCTGCGGGCCGCCGCCGAGGCGCTGCGCGACGACAATCTGCCGCTGGTCGAGCGGCTGCTCCGCGCCCATCTGAAGGCCCACCCCACCGATGTCGCCGCCATGCGCATGCTGGCCGAGGCCGGGACCCGGCTGGGGCGGCTGGCCGACGCCCAGGTCCTGCTCAGCCGCTGCCTGGAACTGGCCCCGAGCTTCACCCCGGCGCGCTACAATCTCGCCCTGGTTCTCTACCGCCAGCAGAACGCGCGCGAGGCGCTGCCTCATGTCGAGGCGCTGCTGGCGATCGACCCGGCCGACCGCAACTACCGCGTGCTGCATGCCGCATGCCTGGGCCTGGTCGGCGAATACGCCCGCGCCATCGACATCTATCAGGGGCTGCTGGCCGAGCTGCCGGGTCACGCGCGCACTTGGCTCAGCCTCGGACATGCGCTGCGCACCGAGGGTCGGCGGCCCGAGGCGGTGGCCGCCTACAAGCGCGCGGCTGAGCTGGAGCCCGGCTTGGGGGATGCCTACTGGAGCCTCGCCAACCTCAAGACCGAACCCTTCCTCGCCGGCGAGGTCGAGGCCATGGCGGCGCAGCTGCGCCGGGATGATCTGGCCGACGAGGATCGCCTGCACCTCGACTACGCGCTCGGCAAGGCGCTGGAGGACGCCGGCGACTTCGCCGCCTCGTTCGCCCACTACGCCAAGGGGGCGGCGCTGCGCCGCAAGCTGGCGCCCTACAGCGCCGATGAGACCAGCACCCAGGCGGCGCGCCACAAGACCTTTTTCACCCGCGCATTCTTCGCCGACCGCGCCGAGGCTGGCGCACAGTCCGAGGCGCCGATCTTCATCGTCGGCCTGCCACGCTCGGGCTCCACCCTGATCGAGCAGATCCTCGCCAGCCACTCCCAGGTCGAGGGGACCATGGAGCTGCCGGAGGTGGCGGCCTTGAGCCGCGCCTTCGATCCAGGCGCGAAGTCGGCTCGCGAGCGCACCTATCCGGACAGCCTGGCCGAGCTGTCAGGCGCCGATTTCGCCCGCCTCGGCGAGACCTTCCTTGACCGGACGAGGGTCCATCGCAAGCTCGGCCGGCCCCGCTTCATCGATAAGATGCCAAACAACTTCAATCACATAGGGCTTATCCATCTGATCTTTCCAAGGGCCAGGATCATCGACGCGCGGCGTCATCCGATGGCCGCCTGCTTCTCGGCCTTCAAGCAGCATTTCGCCCGCGGCCAGGGCTTTTCCTACGACCTCACCGACCTCGGCCGCTATTACCGCGACTATCTGGGACTGATGGCCCATTTCGACGCCGTCCTGCCCGGACGGGTGCTGCGGGTGATCTACGAGGACATGGTCGAGGATACCGAGGGCCAGACACGCCGGTTACTGCACCATTGCGGCCTCGATTTCGAACCGGCCTGCCTTTCCTTCTACGACAACACCCGGGCGGTGCGCACGGCGAGCTCAGAGCAGGTGCGCCGGCCGATCTTCCGCGAAGGGCTGGACCAATGGCGCCGCTACGAGCCGTGGCTTGGTCCGCTGGCCGAGGCGCTCGGCCCGGCGCTCACCACGTGGCGGGATTGAGCCTTCTCGGGCCCAACGATCCGCCGCCAGTGTGCATCGAGGGCGAGGGCGACTCGGCATTCGTCATCGTCGTCGACCATGCCGGGCGCGCGATACCAGAGCGGCTGGCCAGGCTGGGCCTCGCTGCGGACGCCCTGGAGCGGCACATCGCCCATGACATCGGCGCGCTCGGCCTCGCGCGCCGGCTCGGCGCGGCCCTGAGCGCCACGGTGATCAGCCAAGCCTATTCGCGCCTGGTGATCGACTGCAATCGCGGCCCAGACGAGCCGCGCGCGGTTCTGGAGGTATCGGACGGCGTCGCCATTCCTGGCAACATCGGCCTTTCAGCGGCGCAGCGGGCGGCGCGGGCCAGCGCCATTCACGCCCCCTACCACCGGGCGATCGGACAGGTGCTCGCGGCCCGGCGCGGCCAGCGCACCGTGCTCCTCTGCCAGCACAGCTTCACCCCGGCGATGAACGGCCAGGCGCGGCCCTGGCATGTGGGGGTGCTGCACCTGGTCGATTCGGCGGTCAGCGATGCCATGCTCGATCTGTTGCGGCGCGAGGCCGACCTGGCGGTGGGCGACAACCAGCCTTACGCCATGGACGGGACCGACTTCACCGCCCCGTTCCATGTCGCCGCCCACGCCTGCGAAATGCTGGAGCTGGAGGTGCGCCAGGACCTGATCGCCGAGGCAGCCGGCCAGGCGGCGATGGCCGAGCGCCTGGCGCCGCTGCTGCGCCTGGCGGTGGCGCAGTCTCGACTTGGCGCGCGACACTCGCCATCGTGGGGCGATGGTCGAGCTGATCAAGACCCCTGATGGCCACCAGGTCGACCTCGGCCTGATCGAAGGGTTCTATGGCCGGCCATGGACCTGGGCAGAGCGGGCCGAGACCATCGGTTTCCTGGCGCGCCACGGCTACGGCTTCTACTGGTATGCGCCCAAGGCCGACGCCTTCCTTCGCCGCCGATGGCGCGAGCCATGGCCGGCCGAGACCGCCGCCGCCGTCAAGGGTCTGGCCGCTCGTTGCGCCGCCAACGGCGTGCGTTTCGGCGTTGGCCTGAGCCCGTTCGAGATCTATCGCGGCTTCGATGCGGCGGCCAAGGCCGACCTCGGCCGCAAGCTGGCCGAATTGGACGCGGTCGGCGCCTGGGACCTCGCCATCCTGTTCGACGACATGCGCGGGGACCTTCCGGACCTCGCCGCCTCGCAGATCGAGATCGTGCACTGGGCGGCCGAACATTCGCATGCGCGGCGGATCATCTTCTGCCCGACCTACTACAGCGACGATCCGGTGCTCGACCGGGCGTTCGGCAATCGGCCAGAAGGATACCTGGAGGCGCTGGGGGCGGGTCTGGACCCGGCGATCGAGGTGTTCTG